>CAZUUE010000106.1:0-4024 GCA_964623695.1 uncultured archaeon | reverse complement strand
TGGATTGAGAAGTTTCTGAGTGATAAGTTTAAGATGTTATGCTCTTAACCATAAAAGCAGATACTATCTGTCATACCGACGTAACCTTGCTACCTCTAACCATCGAAACAACTCCCGTCCTCGCAACTTCCTTTATCCCGTACTGTCTCATCAGATCTATGAAAGCATTTATCTTGTCTTCATCTCCGGTTATCTCTATCACAAAACTCTCCCTCGCAACGTCAACTATCCTCGCTCTAAATATGTTTGCAATCTCAATTATCTCTCCTCTCCTGTCAGGTGGGGCGTTAACTTTTATCAAAGCCAACTCCCTGTGAACGCTGTTCTCACTCACATCGCTTACCTTAATAACTTCTACGAGCTTGTTCAACTGTTTTGTAACCTGTTCGATCGTTCTCTCATCCCCATCTACGACTATCGTCATCCTCGATATGTCATCTCTCTCGGTTGTTCCAACCGAAAGGCTTTCTATGTTGAAACCCCTCCTCCTGAACAGAGAAGAAACTCTCGCCAACACACCCGGTCTGTTCTCAACCAATACCGCAATTGTCCTCCTCATCCGATCACCTCTCTCAAAGATCTCCCAGGTGGAACGAACGGAAATACATTTTCCTCAATCTCAACGTGGAAGTCTATCACAACCGGTTTTTCAGCATCCTTTGCCTCAATTAAGGCATCTTTAACTTCGCTTGGCTTTTCAACTGTTATACCGTAGGCACCGAATCCCCTTGCGATCTTCTCAAAGCTCAGTTCTGGATACCTCAGGCGTGTAGCTGAATACCTCTTGTTGTAAAAGAGTTCTTGCCACTGTCTCACCATTCCAAGATATGCATTGTTTAAGATGCAGACTATGACGTTTATTCCGTAATCGACAGCTGTAGCAAGCTCTTGAATGTTCATGAGGAAGCTACCGTCTCCCGCTATATCTACAACAACCTTGTCTGGAAAGGCAACTTTAGCTCCAATTGCAGCCGGAAAACCGAAACCCATGGTTCCCAAACCGCCGGAAGTTATGAACTGTCTCGGATACTTTACCTTGAAGTATTGAGCAGCCCACATCTGACACTGACCTACTTCGGTCGTGACTATAGCGTCTGGAAAGACTTCATAAACATTCTCAACGACGAACTGGGGTTTCAACACATCCTCTTTAAATTCATATTTCAGTGGATACATCCTTTTAAGCTCCGAAACGTGTTCAAACCAGTCTTTTCTCGCCTTAAACTCTATCATCTTGATAATCTCTCTCAAGACTTGCTTGGCGTCACCTACGATCGGAACATCTACCCTAACGTTCTTACCTATCTCGGCCGGATCTATGTCTATGTGTATTATCTTCGCATCTGGAGCGAATTCATCGAACTTCCCAACTGTTCTATCGCTAAACCTACAACCAACCGCGATTATGAGATCCGAATCCATCACGGCGTAGTTTCCATATTTGGTTCCGTGCATTCCTATGAATCCCAAGCAGAGAGGATGAGTCTCGGGAATCGCTCCCTTACCCATCAGTGTTGTGACTACGAATGCAGGTATCTTTTCGGCCAACTCCAAAACTTCATTTTGAGCTTCTGACAACCTAACACCACCGCCAGCCAATATTATTGGTCTCTCGGATTTCATTATAAGCTCAACCGCTCTTTTAATCTGTCTCGGATGACCTTGAATCCTTGGTCTGTATCCGACTATCTCGACGTTCTCTGGATAGTTGAAGTCTATGTCAGCTTGTGTTACATCCTTTGGTAGATCGATGAGAACGGGGCCTGGTCTCCCGGTTGAAGCTATGTAGAAGGCTTCCTTGATTATCCTTAGGACTTCTTTCTCGTTTGTAACGAGGTAGTTGTGCTTTGTGACGGGCATAGTTATACCTGTTATGTCCGCCTCCTGAAACGCATCGTTACCAATCATAGCCCTTGGAACCTGCCCGGTAAATACTATTATGGGTGAAGAGTCCATGTATGCTGTTGTTATTCCAGTTACTGTGTTTGTCGCTCCCGGGCCGGAAGTTGCAAACGCAACTCCTACCTTTCCAGTAGCCCTCGCATACCCATCCGCCATGTGAACTGCTCCCTGCTCGTGCCTCGAAAGTATGTGCCTTATGTTTGAGTCGTATAGGGCATCGTAGACTTCCATTATCGCTCCTCCAGGGATACCAAAAGCTACCTTCACACCTTCTTTCTCCAGGGCTTTGACGATCGCATCGGCAACCCTCATGAAAAACCACCACAAAAGAGAGTCTTTACTCTACCAATACTACCAAGAGATCTACAAGAGCTGGGACGTTGAAATCACGCATCGTGCTTAGTTCATCGATCATTATAAATAGTTTTCGTTAAGTTTTCTTATGAAGACGATTGGATTGATAGGTGGGATGAGCTGGGAGTCCACGCTCGAATACTACAGAATCATAAACGAACTTGTGAGTAGGAGGTTAGGCGGGCACCATTCGGCTAAAGTCATACTCTACTCAGTCGATTTTGACGAAGTCGTGAAGCTTCAACACGAAGGCGATTGGGAAAAGCTTGGAGATATGTTAGCAGAGATTGCAAGAAGACTTGAGTCATGCGGAGCGGATTTAATCCTGATATGCACGAATACAATGCATAAAGTAGCGAATTACGTGCAAAGAGCTATTAGAGTTCCTCTACTGAGTGTAATAGATGCAACGGCCGAAGAGATAAAGAGAGTTGGATTGAAGAAGGTTGGAATTTTGGGAACGAAGTTCACGATGGAGGACGAATTTTACAGGACTGGATTAGAAAGGCATGGAATACGAACTTTAATCCCCGACGAAAGAGATAGAGACACTGTACACAGAATCATATTTGACGAGCTTTGCCTTGGTTTTTTTAAAGAATCTTCAAAGGAGAAACTTAAGGAAGTGGTTGAAAGGCTCAAAGAAAAAGGAGCTGAGGGTGTAGTTCTCGCTTGCACGGAGCTGCCTCTCCTCCTTAGCAAAGAAGACTGCGACATACCTCTTTTCGACACCACCCGAATTCACGCCGAATACGCTGTGAATTTCGCATTGCAGAATATGAGAGAAACTGACAAATAGTATCGATATTATTTGAAGAAATGTGGTATCAGCTATCGGTAAAAGATGTTTTTGAAATTCTAAAATCGAGTAGTATCGGTCTTACCGCAAGTGAAGCAAAAGCGAGGCTGGAAAAATACGGATACAACGAGCTGAAGTTTAAGAAGATCAGCCCCATCATCAGATTACTGTTGCAGTTTCACAACCCCTTGATATACGTTCTGCTTATTGCCGCTCTTGTTACCGCCTATTTTGAACACTATACAGACACCTTAGTTATCATGGGTGTAGTCATTGCAAATGCGATTATAGGATTTATCCTTGAGGGAAAGGCCCAATCCTCTATAGAATCTTTGGAGAGGATAATGCCTCACTATTGCACAGTGCTAAGAAATGGTGAAAAGAAGTCCATATTGGCACGTGAGCTTGTTCCAGGCGACGTTGTCATACTTAAGAGCGGTGATAAGGTGCCAGCGGATTTACGTCTTTTTTACGCAAAAAACCTGTTCATCGACGAGTCTACACTTACCGGAGAATCTACACCCACAGAAAAAGATGTTGAACCCATTCCAAGATCAAACTTGCCTCCCGCAGATCAGAGCTGTATAGCGTTCAGCGGAACTTTCGTCACACGGGGTTCTGGAAGAGGAGTTGTGGTAGCAACTGGAGAGCAGACAGAGTTTGGCAAAATCGCGAAGATCGTGATGGAAACAAGGGAAATGAGCACACCACTTATGAGGGAGATGGCAGAATTCACAAAGGTTATAGTCATAGCTACACTTGCAGTTGCAGTTCTCAACTTCGTATTAGGTATTGTGTTCGGATACGATTTCCTTTATTCCTTAATGGCATCCGTAGCCTTGGCTGTAGCTGCGATACCTGAAGGATTGCCGGCTGTATTAACCATAACCTTGGCTTTAGGCGTGACTGCTTTAGCACGTAAAAATGCACTCATAAAGAAGCTACCCTCAGTCGAAACGTTAGGCTGTA
>CAZUUE010000105.1:0-4034 GCA_964623695.1 uncultured archaeon | reverse complement strand
GGATTGAGAAGTTTCTGGGTGATAAGTTTAAGATGTTATGCCCTTAACCATAAATGTAAATAGCTGGTTTGTATTCCGTCATAGGTTTATGAGCATAAAAGATCTCCCGAAAACGATAAGTTCACAGGCTTGACCAGATGGGTATGCCGAAGAGACTTGTAACTGTTGATCTGGAGAAGTGTGTTGGATGTGGTCTCTGTACATTGGCATGCTCAAGGAGGTTTGGTTTTGCCGGAAACGATTACTCTGGAATTCTAAGTGTGAGTTTGAGCGGTTTTGAGAGGGGTGCGACTGTGATATTTTGCAGGGGTTGCGAGGATCCTCCTTGTGTCCAAGTTTGTCCAACAAACGCTTTGAAAAAGAGAAGGGGAGGTGGCGTTATTTACAGAGAGAGTATATGTATAGGTTGTAAGAACTGCATTCAAGCGTGCACGATCGGAGCGATATTTGAAAGGAGTGATGGAAAGATTTCCGTATGTGTTCATTGTGGTTACTGTGTGAACTTCTGTCCTCACGGTGTGTTGGCGATGAAAGAGGTGAAAGCATGAAGATCCTTAAGATAGATCTCAATGATTACAGCTACGAGATAGAAGAGAGGGATGAGAATTGGGTCGGTGGGACTGGATTGGCTGTTAAACTTCTTAGGGAAGAATTGGATCCGAAAGTTGATCCGTTGAGTGAAGGTAACGTGATAGTTCTTGCGGTAGGTCCTTTCACACCAGCTTACCCTATGGCATCGAAGACAGTTGCGATGTTCAAAAGTCCCTTAACTGGCAATTTAGGTGAAAGTCATGCTGGCGGAAGAACTGCATTTGCGATTGCAAATGCTGGATACAGAGCGATAGTGATAAAGGGGAAGAGTCACAAGCCAATTTACGTCGTAATTGAGAACGAAAAGGTTCACTTTAGAGATGCGAGGGTCATATGGGGAATAGCGGATTCTTTGGTGATTGCAAGGATAATCGCTGAGAGGGAAAAGGGTAGAGGTATGAGGACTGTGATGAGGATAGGTGGTGCCGGTGAGAGACTTGTTAGGTACGCATGCGTCACGACTGAGACTTACAGGCACTTCGGAAGACTTGGATTGGGTGCTGTGTTCGGAAGCAAGAACCTCCTGGCCTTGGTTGTGATTGGTAGGGGTGGATTTAAGGTTAAGGATCCGAAACTGTATAAGGACGTTTATAAGGAGATATACGATTTGGCGTTGAGATCAGATGCTATGAAAAAGTACCATCTAATTGGAACTCCCGTAAACGTCAAACCTCTCAACACCATGAGAGCCTTGCCAACGAGGAACTTAACATCTACAACGTTCGAAGATGCAGATAACGTTAGCGGTGAAGCCTTTGCTGAACACAGTCTTGGGAGGCGCATAGCATGTTCTCACTGCCCGATTGCATGCATACACCTTGCTACACTTAGATTACCGTACGAGGAAGAACCTTACTTCTATCGAACCATCATGATCTCGTACGACTATGAACTGATATACTCCTTGGGTTCGATGTTGGGTGTGGGGAGTAGAGAGGGAATTTTGAGATTGATACACAAGGTTGAAAGCCTGGGTTTAGATGCCATGAGCACGGGTGTATGTTTAGCATGGGCCACGGAAGCTTTGAAGAGAGGTCTTATAAATGAGAGTAATACGATCGTGAAACTTGAATTTGGAGATGTTGACAACTACATACGTGCAATTGAATACATATACGAGCAACCAAACGAATTCTATAAAATCTTAGCTCAGGGTGTTGAGAAAGCATCTGATGTCTATGGAGGTAAGGAGTTTGCACTCTCATTTGGTGGGAACGAGATGCCGGGATACCATGCCGGATATGCTACCCACATAGGTTATCTCATAGGATTGAGACACTCCCATCTGGACAATGCAGGATACTCACTTGATCAGAAGATCGACTCTTATCCAGAGCCTGAAGAGATAGTCGATGAGCTTGTAAGAGAGGAATGTTGGAGACAGGTTTTATCAAGCTTGGTCGTATGCTTCTTTGCAAGGGGTGTCTACAAGCCCGAAATAGTTAGTAAAGCCTTCAAACCTTTGGGATACGATGTGAGTGAAGATGAGTTAATAGATACGGGTGAAAGGATATACAAGGAGAAACTCAAGCTTAAGGTTGACATGGGATTTAAAAAGCCTAGAATTCCAGAAAGGATACTTGAAACCGAATGCATGCACGGAAAGCTTGATAGAGATTACATTGAAAGGGCTTTGGAATACTGGTGGAAGAAATACTGTAAATGACGTTAAACCAGCCCAAAGTCATCCTTAATTATCTTTGCTACCTCGATCCCAGCTCTAACACTCCCGTTCATACTTCTCTCTGGGTAGTTTGGCCTTGAAAATATCCCAGCCAAGTAAAAACCCCTCAATTTTGTCCTGTAGGGAACTACCTTTCTCAAATAACCCCTTTCGTATATCGGAGCGGAATACTTAGCTTTAAATATCTTTATCCATTTAACATCTTTTTTATCCAATCCGAATTTACTAACCTCTTTCAAATAAAGATTCGACAGATCGCTCTCCTTCATTCTAAAAAGATCACTTTCTGGAGTTGTGTAGCTTGCAAGGTATATGAGATGCTCTCCATAGTCTTCAAGGGGCATGAAATTTGTATGTTCTATTATGGCTCCAAAGATCGCGTCGTCTACATTTATCCAATAAAGATCGCTCAACGATTTCTCACACCCCATCAATGCACATATGGAGCTTTGATATCTTATACTCGGCAGATCTAACATGTTTCTCATCTTTTCATCCAAAGATGGGAGAGGTGCCGTCCAAACAACCGCATCGAACTCCATTCCGTGTATGTGAAACTTGCGGTTGAGGTATCTGATTGAGCCAACTGGTTTTTTGATTATTTCCAAACCTTCAGACATCCTGTCTATCAACTGTTGGAATCCACCTCTAAGATACCCAAGCTCTTCACCACGCAACTTCCTGTTACTTCTGATCGAAACCCTTGCAAGAAGCCAAGCGTAGCTAACGTGCATGTAGTTTTCGCCGAACTTCGCCTTCAGGAGTGGCATGAAAAATCTCTTAAGGAGCTCTTCACCAAGCTCATCCCTTATTCCATCGATTACACATCTATCGTCTTCGAGAGTGTAGTTTCTCTTTCTGCTCTTCAACGTAAAAATCGCAAGCTTGATCTTGTCTTTTAAGTTTAGGTGAGGATACCTGAGTATTTCAATTGGTGTGTTTAGAGGAAATATCTTTCCTTCTATCGCAAATCCAGTTCTCGTGATCCTCCAAACAACCTTACTTGACAGTCCAAGTTTTTTAATCAATCTGAGGAGATCGTAATCCCATCTAAAGATGTGATGGTAGAACTTCTCTATGACATAACTTCCGCGTCTGTAAGATGACAGCAATCCACCGACATCACAGCATTCAAATACGATTGGATCGTAATCTCTAAGCTCCAATGCGCAGCTCAATCCTGTCAATCCAGCCCCAACGATGGCAATCCTCACAAGAGAGATACCGCGTCAAGATTTAAAAGTGTATTTCGGATTGACCTCCTCCCTGCCTTAAACAGTAGATTGGAAAGTGTGTTGGTGATATATAAATAAGTTACAAAGACTATTTATTGTTCTGAGCAAAACTATTTATACCAAAAATAACAGACCAGCTGCATGGGCAGGAAACGAGTCTACGAAGTTGTAAAGCATTTGCCAGAGGAAGAGATAGATAAAATGATCAAAAAATGCTCTGTTGAAAATAATTGTTAGGTAAGGGGAGTAAGATAAGTAAGGTTGAGGTTAGGAATAAAGAATCTCCATAATAGGCTACAGGTATGAGGTGAAATTCAACGAACTTGGAGTAGGGAGAACGAGATTTTATACGATCGCCAAATCTACGCTTTATTACGGAAAAGACAGTCTCAACAATCCATCTCTTACCGTACAATCCAATTATACTGTAAAATATCTAAGGAATATGTTAATTCTATCTTCAGACTTATAGCAACCTCCTCTTCTAATTGGCTTAAAGATTGCTATTTCCTCGTTACCACTAC
>CAZUUE010000104.1:0-4079 GCA_964623695.1 uncultured archaeon | reverse complement strand
CATCAACTCCTCTAAACGTAAGAAGTGAGATTGCGGAGGAGATTAAAAAGCTTATAGAAAAGCTTGGAGCGATAGAGAGGATAGATAATAGAAGTACTACTTTTGATTAAAAGAGAGAAAATCATAGGGAGGATAAGAGAACTTGAGAAGAGCTTTCAAGGGGCTTGATGTTAATAGAACCTATGAAGCCTGAGGATCTTGATGTCGAAGAGACCTTCGATCTATTTGAGGTTTCGATTAGTTCTTTAAGTATTTCAAAAAATTCCCGATGTTCAAATATTCTGCAATCTAAATCAATTTACTGAGAAATTAAAGTTTTTCAATACCTATAGCAACTTTCATACCATCGATTTCCCACTCCTTTATGTAACCACCCTCGGGCTTCCCAAAATCAAGCTTAATTGCTCTAGTTTCTCTCTTTATGTAATCTACCCAACCTTCAACGAGCTTCGAATCGAAGTTAACCTTCACCGATATGAACTCCTCCACATCCAAATCGAGCTCTTTCCTCATCTCCTGAATCCTCCTAACGAGTTCCCTTGCATAGGCTTCCCTCTTGAGATCTTCATCCAACACAGTATAAACGTAAACCCTCCCCCTTGAAAACTCTGCAACCTCGTATCCCTCGGGAACCTTGTATTCCAATGTAACTGCGTTTTCAAGCTTGATTCCATCAAACTCAACTGTACCATCCGAAATCTTCTCAAGCTCCTCCCTACTCAAACTTTCAAGATACCTAACGAAGTCCTTAACCCTGTTCCTCAAAACTCTACCTATAACCTTGTAGTTCGGTTTGACGACGATTTCCTTCTCAAACTCATCCATCACTTCAACCTCTTTAACGTTGCACTGTGCCTTGACTATTCCTTCAAGCATCTTAACAGCTCTTCTAACCTCTTCATCCCTGCTCTCGATTACAACTCTCCTCAAAGGCCATCTAAGCTTCCTTCTAGCTTTCTGTCTTGCAGAACTCACAGATTCAAATATCTCTCTAACAATTGTCATTCCCCTTTCGAGATCTTCATCGATGAACCTTTCTTCAGCCTCTGGATATCTCTCCATGAAAACCGATTCCTCGCAATCCTTGAACTCCTTAACGAACTTCTGATAGATGAACTCAGCTAAGAATGGAGCAAACGGAGCTATTATCTTCACAGACTTCTCTATAACCCTCAAAAGCGTTAGATAGGTCAAGAGTTTTAAAGGATCGTCCCTTTCAACCCAGACCCTCGGTCTTATCAGCTGGATGTACCATCTGCTGAAGTCTTCAACGACGAAATCCAAGAAAGCCCTGACAACCCTGTGTAGCTGATACCTCTCCATAGCTTCACATGCGAGCTTGTTTAGACTTTCAAGCCTCGAAAGTATCCATCTGTTTTCATGGTCTTTAATCTGGTCAAACGCCTTATCAGTTCCAAGTATCTCTCTGATTTTCTCCTCGCTCAACAGATGTTTGTCCAGACTCATGTAAGTGTACGCGAACCTTACAGCATTCCAGTAAACGTTCAAATGCCTCAGCACGTTCTTGGCTTCGTCCCAGCTGAACCTCAAATCTTCCCATGGAGCGGAGCTTAAAATGTACATCCTGAAAGCGTCTACACCTATCTCTTCCACAACCTCCTCAGGCTCAACCACGTTCCCCAAACTCTTGCTCATCTTCCTCCCCTGCTCATCCAAAGTGAAACCGTGCATCAGAACTGTCTTGTACGGAGCCTTCCCAAAGCTTATGACACTTGCAAACAGCTGTGAGTAAAACCAACCCCTCGTCTGATCGTGTCCTTCGGTTATGAACTCAGCAGGCCATACCTTAAAGAAGTCCTCATTTCTCATCTTTAGAGGATAGCCTAAGGTTCCCCAGCTTGCAACACCGCTGTCAAACCAAACGTCAAAGACATCTTTAACCCTTCTCATCAAACCTCCGCATTCACATTCAAACGTTACCTCATCGATCTTGGGTCTGTGAAGATCGAGATCGTCCTTCCATGGAACCTCATCGACGCTCCCAACGACCTTCAACCTTCCACATCTCTCACATATCCATATAGGAATGGGAATACCCCAATACCTCTGTCTGCTTATGCACCAATCTCTCGCGTTCTCGATCCAATCCCTAAACCTCGATCTCCCGGCCCATTCCGGGATCCAAATAACCCTCTCGATCTCCTCAAGCATCTTACCTCTAACCTTTGAGACGTTCAAGAACCACTGTTCAGTCGCTCTGTATATTATAGGTGTCTTGCACCTCCAACAATGACCGTATCTGTGGTAAATTTTCTCTTCGGCCAAGAGAAGACCCTTCCTCCTTAAATCTTCAATTATAACTCTGTTAGCATCGAAAACGTTCATTCCGGCATATTTCCCAGCCTCATCCTTAAATACGCCTCTGTCGTCAACCGGATTGAAGATCTCAAGACCCTCCTCCAAACCCAATTCGAAGTCCTCTAAACCATGTCCTGGAGCTATGTGTACACATCCAGTATTTTCGTATGTGACAAACTTGGCATTTAAAATCCTGTGCTTTTTAGACTTTTGAATTGGAACCTCATCTGTCAATGGGTGGACGTATTCGATTCCGTACAGATCTTCGCCACTGAAGGTTTCAACTATCTCCCAACTGTCGTAGTACTTCGACATTACTTCGTCAACCAAACCCTTCGCAACTATCAGATACTCCTTCCTTCCGTCCTTGGTTGCCAGTACCTTAGCGTATTCGAATTCTGGATGAACTGCAACTGCCATGTTTGCTGGAAGCGTCCAAGGAGTCGTTGTCCATATCACTATGTAAGTATTGCCATCAATTGGGAACTTGACATATATCGATGGATCCTCCCTCTCCATATACTCAACCTCAGCATCTGCTAATGCCGTTTCACACCTAGGACACCAGTTGACAACCCTAAGCTTCCTCTCAAGTAAACCCTGCTCGTAAGCCTTCTTTATTGTCCACCAGGCCGAGTTTATGTATTCTGACTTTACAGTCATATATGGATTCTTCCAGTCCATCCAAACACCCAAATCCTTAAACTGCTTTGTCATGGCATCCTTGTTCTTCAATGCAAAATCCATACATCTTGAAACAAATCGATCTATCCCGTAATCTTCGATGTCTCTCTTTGTCTTGAAACCCAAGATCTGTTCTACCTTAACCTCAATTGGCAATCCGTGCATGTCCCAGCCGGGAGTGTCCATCACCCTGTAACCCATCATCCTCTTGTATCTAAGAATCGTGTCCTTTATCACCTTATTCCATGCAGTCCCAAGATGGATCCTTCCAGTCGTGTAAGGAGGACCATCTACAAAGAAGAAGGTTTTTTCTCCCCTGTTTTTAATCTTATCGTAAATTCCCTCCTTCTCCCAAAACTCTGAGATCTCCCTCTCCACATCTCTATGAGAATAAACGTTAGGAAACATGATTCCTTGCCTGAGACACTGTTTAAAATCCTATCGTAGTTCTTTCGATCGAGCAAATTATCGGTTAGGGTTGTCGAATTTTCAAAAGATAAATTGTCAACTTCTGAAAATTTAATCTACACTTTAATCGGTTGTATCGAGTCATTTTTAGTAATTTTAACTAACAAATCTTTAGCAATGACGTATCGGCGAAGATTAACAAAGTTTTTAAACATCGTTGTAAAATTTTTTTGAATGATGAATGGGGTAGCTCCTGAGCAGTGATGAGAGCCCTTATCCTGATTTTTTGTCGAAATCATGTTGAAATGCAGGGACAATCTAAAAGAGCAGGGCATGTTCTAACAAAAGATTAATTGAGAGAATTGACGATTTAGGGCAAATACTTACATTAATTTCAAGTACTTCTCAATGATCTCATCTATCCCAGCTTTTCTTTTTGGATTTAATGAAACCTTAGTTTGCTTGGTGAGTAATAAACCTCTTTTATCAATCCTTTGACAACTAAAGCTGTCTGCCATAAAGATGGATAGAACAGAATAAACTCTACACTTCAGTTAGTAGCTCTTTAGCGGAGGAGCAGATACGTATTTATGTACAATTATTTTAATTAGAAATATACAATCATAAAAGTATATATACGGTGGTTGTATTCACACATACTAAATATA
>CAZUUE010000103.1:0-4097 GCA_964623695.1 uncultured archaeon | reverse complement strand
AAAGCCGCCGCCGGGATTTGAACCCGGGACCTGGTGATTACAAGTCACCCGCTCTGCCAGGCTAAGCCACGGCGGCACATCTTTATATTGAACTAAAGATTTAAGACTTTTTCTCAAAGATTTAAATACTAAGAAGAACACATTCATTGATGCCAGATCTTACCGCAAGAGAAATTGCCGAAATCTTACTTGGTTTAAGGAAGAAGTTAATAAGAATACTTGCAATCGTTGCAATCGTTTGGGGAACATCTTTCACGTTCATAACAGATAAGTTGATAGAAAAGATAAGGGACGATCTCTTACCTGAAGGAGCACACATAGTTTATCAGTATCCGTTGGAACCCATGATACTAAAGCTCAAAATATCCTTGTACCTTGGAATTGCAGTAGCCTTACCTTATATATGCAAGATAGTTCACGAGACCTTAAAGGAGAGAACAGATCTCTTAAACAACTTCAACATCTCAAGATCTAAGAGCCTTTGGTATCTCGTCGTGGCAATATTACTCTTTAGTGTTGGAGTCGCATACGGATACACACTCATGATGCCATTCTTCTTGAAATTTCTATACCTTTTAGCAGTTCAGCAGGGCGCATTGGCTTACTATTCAATTGCTGAATTCGTATCTTTTGTATTTTTGATGCTCGTTGTCTTCGGATTCGTCTTTGAACTACCGTTGATAATGTTCGTGCTCGTTAACAACAACGTCGTAAGGTATTCTACCTTAACGTATTACAGAAGACACTTTTATGTAGCGTTCTTCCTGGTAGGAGCTATGATAACTCCGCCAGATGTATTCACACAGCTCATGGTGGCAGTTCCAATGATAATATTCTTTGAGATCAGTCTGCTCGTGATAAGAATAATTTTGAGAGGTAAGATCTATGAAGATCTGCATCCAGCCGGTGGGTGAGATAAGTGTAGATATACTGAGTTTCTTGAAGGATTCTTTGAGTAAGTTATTTGGCGAATGTGAAATCTTAAAACCAATCAAGGTTCCAGAAGAAGCTTACAATCCTATAAGAGATCAGTTCAACTCAACTTTAATTTTGCATAGCCTTCCAGAAGCTTGCGATGTCACCTTGGGAGTTACAGATGTCGATCTCTATGCAGAAAACTTGAACTTCGTGTTTGGTGAAGCCGAATTGTTTGGTAAAAGAGCGTTGATATCCGTTAAGAGACTTAAGCAGGAGTTTTACGGTCTTCCACGCGACGAAGAGCTTTTAAAGGTTAGAGTATTAAAAGAAGCGATCCATGAGATCGGACACGTCTTGGGGTTAACCCATTGCAAAGGGAAATGCGTGATGAGATTTTCAAACTCGATATTCGATGTGGATATGAAGGATTGGTGGTTTTGTGAGGATTGTTTAAAAAAGTTGAGAGCTCAGTCAAATTGGAGTGAACCCTTCTTCGGCATCAGTGAAGACAACCAACCTATGTAATCCGATATCGATCTCGTCTGAATCCATACCTTACCTACACCTGTAAACTCCGAAACCAAACCCTCACCGCTGAAGAGTGTTGCCTTTAATCCTCCGGCTTTCCTCACTTTGAAATCCAGAGAATCTTCAAATGCGACCACGTGACCCGTATCTATGACGAACCTACCGCTGACATCCTTTTCAACTATACCACCAAAGGAAGACAGGAAAAGATCTCCTTCTCCTTCGATCTTCAGTAATATCAAACCCTCACCCGAGAAGAAAGTCTTAGCACCACCCCATTTCGTATCCAACTCTACATTTGGAGAAGATGCCAAAAATGCTCCACTCTGAGCGTAGATCTTACCCCTCAGATCTATATGGATTACGTCACCTTGATAGGCTGGAGCAAGTCCAACTACCGCGTCGTTCTCAAAGGCAACGAATCTGTTCACAAAAAAGGACTCCTTAGCTATCATCCTCTTTATACCCTTGAGGATTCCACCCTTAGCTTCTGTCTTTAACTCGACCCCCCTCATATAAACCATCGCTCCAGATTCTGCAATCACTTCCTCACCAGAATTCAACTCTATCTCAAGCAAACTGTAACTTGGTCTCGTCAAAATTCTGTACCTCATAGATCTATTTGAATTAATTTATCATTTAAATCGTTTTCTCTCACTCAAACTCTATCGTAGCCGGAGGTTTTGGTGTCAAATCGTAAACAACCCTTGTAACGTTCGGAATCTCACTCGTAATTCTTAGAGCTATTTTTCTAAGCTTTTCATGATCTATGGGTAAAACGTCTGCAGTCATTCCGTCCCTGGAAGTCACGGCTCTGATTGCAATGATGTACCCATAAACCCTGACATCTCCCTTCACGCCTGTAGCCTTACCCAAGAGTGTCGCAAACGCCTGCCACTTCTCGTAACCCTCAAGCTCCTCTTCAACGATCTTTGTAGCCTTCCTCACAACTTCAACCTTCTCCGGTGTAACTTCGCCAATTATCCTAACAGCTAAACCAGGACCCGGAAAAGGCATCCTTTCACATATCTCCCTCGGTAATCCAAGATATCTGGCAACTTCCCTAACTTCATCCTTGTAAAGTTCCTTTAGAGGTTCTATGACTCCCTTAAACTTGTACCTCGTAGGAAAACCTCCGACGTTGTGATGACTCTTTATACCTCCAACGCTTTCGATTACATCTGGATATATAGTCCCCTGAATTAAATAATCGGCTTCGTGTTCCTCGGCTACTCTTTCAAATATCCTTACAAACAACTCCCCAATGACCTTCCTCTTCTCCTCTGGATCAATTACACCCTTAAGGGCCTTGAAGAACTCATCCTTTGCATCTACAAAAACCAAACCCATGTGTCCAAATGTCTCCCTCACCCTTTCAGGCTCACCCTCCCTCATCAACCCCGTATCTACAAAAACCGGAATCAACCTGTCTCCTATCGCCCTGTAAGCCAAGACTGTACAGACTGAACTGTCGACACCACCAGATAAAGCTATTATCGCCTTACCATCCCCTACCTTCTCTTTAATCTCGTGAATCGCTTTCTTGACGAATTCATCCACCTTAACCATGGATCAACGTTACAACGTTCTTATAAATGACTTACTTATACTCATAAAGAAATGGGCTCGCCCGGATTCGAACCGGGGACCTCCGCCTCGTCAGGGCGACGTCATAACCCCTAGACCACGAGCCCCAATTAAGGTTGAAACGTTAGACGTATAAACTTTACGCAAGCTCGTAACCCAATCTCAACGCTCTTATGTTTACATCGTGCAACCTCCTTGGCAACACATCTCTAATCGCAACTTCAAGATCTCTCAAACTGAAGATATCAGTATGCTTCACAAATACACCCAGCATGACAACGTTCATGCATCTCACATCTCCAGCCCTTTCTGCTATCTCGACAGCATTCAAATGAACTACTTTGCCCGTTAAACTCTTGATTATCTTTATTATCTCTTCAATCTTCGGATATCTTGAAATTCCTAAAGTCACACTCACAGGAATTATCGGCTTCTCATTAATCAAAACCAAAGTCTTATCACTTAAGAACTCGATCCTCCTCAAAGCCTCAACTGGCTCCAACGCTATCATGACATCTGCCGATCCCATTGGGATAAGTGGTGAATAGGCATCACCTATCCTCACATGAACCTCAACGCTGCCTCCCCTCTGAGCCATCCCATGAACCTCAGATGTCACTACGTTCAAACCAACATTCATACTTGCCCTGGCTATTATGTTTGAACATGTCAATATCCCTTGCCCACCCACGCCCACAATAACTATATCCATATACGTAGCAGAAGAAAACTTCCTATTCAGTTTTTCTCTTTTAAAACTCGTTGATCTTACCGAGTAAGTAATAAGCGATCTTGGCAAGATCACCTATATCAACCCTATCGTTGTCGTTGAGATCTACTTTAATGTTTTGATGGATTTTCCAACAACCATGCAAGCTACGTAACAAACTCCCATATCTATTCTGCCATTTCTGTTTACATCAGGTGGTTGTATCAATTCATATCCTGCTAGTTGAACGCAGTAATAGTCATTGATCTTTTGATTGGTATGGATAAAAATCACATACGCCTAAAAATTATTATTTAACTTTATTATGTTTAGTATGTGTAATATTGTAACTACC
>CAZUUE010000102.1:0-4098 GCA_964623695.1 uncultured archaeon | reverse complement strand
TCTCTCTACTCTCCTCTGGATACTCAGCTATCGTCTTCGGATTTACGTTGTCTAAGTGAAGTGTCTTAATCTTTGGACACTCCCTCCAAATAGCTCTATGAAAGTTATTCATGAACTCTGGATTTGGCTTTGGGAACTCGTATCTGAAGTCCGCCATGTATGTGAAGAAGTCCGTCTGATTTCCCAACCTGAAGTATCTCACACCGTTGTCATACAGAGCCTTAATCTCAGACAAAACAGCCTTCGGATCCCTCATCTCAAGTCTTTGAAATCTCTCGATACAGAAGGAGCACTTGCCCCAATAGCAACCTTTGTAAGTCTCTATCTCGCATACGACGTATGGGAAGTCTGGATGCTGTCTGACAACTTCTGCACCCAAAATAGCAAACCTGTTTACGAAGTTCCTACCACTTTCTACCTTAACACCAACCTTGAAGATCTTGGATAGAGCTTCGAGTAGTTTAAGTTCGAAGGGGTAATCTATCGTTTGAAAACCCTCCAAGCTTCCTATCTCAAGGGTTATCGGGCCTACGAGTATCTTCTCAACATTCAAGCTTGAAATTTTCATGAGATCTTTAAGGGATAGAGGATTACCACCCAAATATTTTCCCGGAACAGCAATTCCGGCTATAACTATCACGAGATCGAATTTCTCAAGCTCGAACTCCCTGCCCCTGATCTGATCTATCGTTACGTACCTCGGATTGGCCTTGAAGTGTTTAAGCATACCGTAGACGTATCTCGGATACAGAGCGATGTACGGTGGAACACCGAGACACGAAGGTTCATCGACGTATCCGTCAAGTATCACAACCTTCACAGTTTTAACTCGATGAAATGTTTAAAAGCTGAATGTGATTGTTTACATGGAAAGAAGGATAGAAAAAGCAAAGAAGATAGTTGAAATTATAAACATTGAAGATATTAAAGATGATCTTATAAAACTTGAAAAGGCGATAGATAAAACATGGAGATACATGAGAAAGATAGGAGTTACCGATATATGTAGGATGTGCGCTGAAGAGACTGGAAGTTGCTGCAGAGACTGGGTAGAGGATGAGATCGATGAGATCATGATCGCCATGAACATGATTATAGGGGTAAAGATACCGAAGAAGAGGCTTAAGGAAGATCTATGCTACTTTTTGGGTAAGGATGGATGCGTCTTGAAGGTCAGACCGAGCCTTTGCGTAAGCTACCTTTGCGAACTGATAAGGAACAGTATAGGATACGAGAAAGAGAGGAAACTTCAGAAGCTCATCGATAGAGAACTCAAGCTATCATCAAACCTCAGAGAGAAGATTTTAAGGCAAGTCTCCTGTTCTTCGGGACGAAGTTCCTTAGAATCTTGCCGTTCGCCTTCCCACATCCAAGAAAGAAGTTTCTCCACTTGACTATCACGTAACCCCTTAATTTACACTCCAAATCGTTACCGCACATCCATATCCTCGCCTCTTCATCGTTGACCTCAAAGACGTTTTTCCTTGCAAACCTTCCAACCAAGAAGCAACCTTCGATCGAAAGCCTGAATCCTTCTTTCTCAAGAGTTCCGAAGTATAGACCGTGATGATGTATCGGAACGCTTATGGGGCAAAGTTTGAACGCGTAAACCCTGTTCTTCCCCCTTCTTTCAAACTCCAAATTTAAACTTAAAAATTCGTCCTTACGTATCCCAAACTGTCTCTCCAAAAACCTCGCTATCAACTCCTTTAGATCTTCCATAGCCTTAAACGAGCTCCATGTCTTCAACCTCAACACTTTCAACACCGTCGACACTCTGAACGCTCTCTATTAGTCTATCACAGATCCCCTCCTCATCCGGCATTACGGCGACGATCAAAAGTGCTTTCAATCCAAAAGCAATCGGTTGAATCTTGTAGTCTTTTATTTCAACTTTCTCGGGAGCAACCTTCAATATCTCCTTGTAAACACCTTCAAGGTCGACATTCAAATCTTCGGGCATCACTCTGAGCTTCATGTAAACGTTTCCCATACCACCACCTCAAGGCCCCTCAAACCCACAGTTTGGACATCTGTAAGGATTCGATAGCCTCCTACATCTCTTACATCTGTATATCGTTTCCCCACATATGGGACAAGGAAAGGCAACGTATGTTGCTCCTATCAGATTCGAGTTGCACGTGACACACCGCATACGATGAGATCGGTGATCGATATTTAAACTTGTTGAGGGAAAGATTCCTCAATACAAACGTTGATTTGACGATGTACAATTTTTTAAGGTTACTTCGATGTTATCATGGAGAATTTGTCAACTTCGTGTATAAGCCTAAATCGACACAATCGTCATGGGGAAGTAAAGAAAGGTGTGAATAGACACTGCTAAGATGAAATTGGATGGCTCCCCTACAAATCCGCTGTGACACCGTGCATTGATTTAAATTAAGTTTTACAACACTACCGACAAATCGGTTTTAAAAACGCCCCCGCCGGGATTTGAACCCGGGTCGAGGGTTCCGGAGACCCTCAGGATATCCACCTACCCTACGGGGGCTTATAATCAGTTTATATTATTCTTTTATAGGTACTAACTTATTATTTTTATTGCTGACGGCGATAATTTCAAAACATTATTTAAAGGTTCAATGTTTAAAGGTTACGTCATTTTAAGTTTTAATTCCCTGTTACCTCTTCTACCTGAGTAAGAGTAGAGAAAGATTGCGATTGCGCTTTATTGCAAGTTCGAATCTTTAGCAGTTACGTCTGCTCTGAACTTTCGTATTCTCTTCCCATCTTCAGCAAGTTCATTTAAGCTCAAATCGAAGTTGCATGGTCTCATGAGCGGAGAGTATAATCTATAAGTCTTTGACCTTCTACACTGAAGAGCAGTATTCCTTAAGGAAGTTTGCATATTCTCAACCTCCTACTGGGAATATACGCAAACACTTAAGGAATCCAACTCTTCACAGTAGTTCTGAAAGTTGGCAGTTATGTTAACCTAAGGGTTGAAGATTTTTATTTGGTTTTGAAATGTCTTCTGGATTTTTATCCGATTGCCAAATATTCACTTTCAAATCCGTTCAGTACGGAAAGAGGTCAAAAGTCTTTTGCTTATTTTCTTTCCTCAAAGAGTTTTAAGTCCTCTACCCTCTGGAAGTTTTTTACGTTTCTCGTGAATAACGTAGCATCGTTCTCGATTACGATTCCAACTATGAGAGCATCTTTGAAATCTATAGCCTTTCCACTGGATTCAAGTTCTGCAATTATTCTTCCAGAAATCTTAACGGATTTTTCGGTGAGTTTAAAGATTTCGAGCCTATTCGTTAGTTCATCAACTGCCTTGACGTTTTTGGCTTCTTCGTTCTGTAAGCACAGTAGTAAAGCTCAAAGATGTTTATCGATGTAGTTGCAAGTTCTTACTCCTCTTCCAGCATTTTGATTGTTCCTACGGTTCTTGTATTACCTTAGAAATCTATTAGGACAAATCTGTTAGAACATCCGTGTCTAGACAGATTTCCAAGTCTTCCACACCTTACATAACGATTCTTTGATTTCTCTTACTTTTTCATCGCTAACTTCCCAAGAGCCTTCTTTACATCTTCTCTGGCTTTCTCGATTAGGTTATCAACGAGATCCCCCCACTTGCACAACTCGACTATGAATTTCCTTATCTTTTCAACCTCTTCAACATCCTTAGGTGCTAGAATTAACAACATAAACTGTAAGCACAAGAAGTGGCTAAAGGTTGTCTCGCCCACCAGATGTTCAAAGTCGAGATGTGACCGCTTACGTTCTTCTCTCTTGCATCCTCGCTAACCTCCTTAACAGGGAAAGTTTCCTCTATGAGGCCCTCTTTATTGGAAATTCATTCATCGTCATCACCTAAGAATGAAATCTTAAATCCCAATTTTTTAACGGATTAAAGTCTTTATCAAACGTTAGAATTTCCGCATCTTCATCGGTGCAAGCTATCAGAATATCCAAGTCTGGAATGTCCATACCTCTAAGCATTAGTTCAGATTTTACTTCCGATGCCCTTTTTACAACATCTAAACCGACCGGAACTACTGTTAGAGGCTTCAGCATGTCATTGATTATCATCATCTCCTTTGCATTACCGTGCTTTTTCCAGACGTA
>CAZUUE010000101.1:0-4137 GCA_964623695.1 uncultured archaeon | reverse complement strand
TAATATACCTAAATTCAAAAATATATTTTTAAATTTCTTTCCGATATTTCCTCCTCCCAGAAGCCATATCACACTCAGTATATCCCACCAGCTTCGCTATTCACACGGTCAGTTTAAATTATCATCACATGCTCTTTCAGTATCTCTTCTTTATCTTCATTTTTCTCCCTCAGCAAACACTCAATTGCATCCATTCTGACTCTCCGCTACAAATGCATCGAAAGTTATGAAAGTAGCGGAGAGTCAGAACGGTATTCCCTCAATATTTAATAAGTTAAAACGACTCAACCACCCAGGGAACTATACGTCACGAATTAAAAAAGATGTCACGTCGTATGCAAAGGAGTTATCTTTCGGGGGGACGTCAAAAGTCTTCAAAGGTTTCAGTACCTCAAGAACGCTCTCGGTAGTGACGTTCCATGGCTGAGACGAAATCACATCTATAGCCCTCCTGAAATCTTCACCATCAATCACAGCAACCTTTGCTGGTGCAACGCTCAAAACGTAATCTACATGCATAGATTCGAAAGTTGGACAGGAGACATTGCTGTAAGATTCAACAACGACAACATCGTGATCTATCATCCTCAAACAGTCGTCAGCAATCCTTATCGATCTTTCGAAGACCTCGTTGAAGTTCTTTGACTCAACGGGCTTCAAAATCTTCAAAAGTTCTTCCACGATCTCCTTCAAGGTCTTCGGTAAGATCTTTAAAGAATCGGAAAAAACGACGTGATCGTCAAGTATCCTCATCAAAGTCGGTATGTGAAATCTGAAGGAGTCTATCCTCCAGCCAATCCTCTCGGGATCAGGTGGAAAAACGACAGATACGACAGTTCCCTCAACCTTTAAAGGATCTTCACTCTTACACGCTTCGTGAAGCTTAAGCATGTCCTCTCCGACGAGAAAACCGAACTCAAAGCTCTTCTCGATGCAGTGATACTGGTACCATCCGTTTATTCCGCTTATGGGCTTCGAAAATCCAACGTCGAAGCCCAGCTCTCTCAGAACACTCAAGATAGAAGTTGCAACCGTCGTTTTACCCGAATCGTGTGGTAGCAATCCGTTTATCAGTATCCTCATACAGGAAGTGTTATATTTTTGGAAACTTAACATTGATCGTGAGAGAGATAAGGTTGTATACGGTTGAAGATTTGAAGAAGGATCTGGATAGGGGTCTGGGCGATGGAGAGGTTGCTTTGAAGAAGTGGGAATCGATACTTAAAGCCTTGAACGCGATAGAGAACGTCAGCATTCAGATAACTTCCTTCTGCTTGAAGTATCAAGAGAACAGATGCGAGGGTTGCCCGATTCTGAGTTACGATTACCCTTGTGGGCATCCCTACGCAACTTTCACGATGTTCTATCAGGAGCTGAGGAAGGTTAAGGCCTTAGCTGAGAAGATATTCGCAATACTGAAAGCTATAGATGAAGAGGAGAGGGAGAAGGAGAAGTTTGTTTAATAAAGCTCCGCAATTCTCTCCTTTAAAATCTCGGCGGATCTCCTAAGCAAATCCATCTCTTCATCGCTCAGATCGTATTCGACAACTTCTTCAACCCCTCCCCTACCCAAAACTGCAGGAACTCCCAATGACACACCGCTGATCCCGTATTCGCCATTTAAAACTACGCTCGTAGGTATCTCTTCCTTTCTGTCTTCAAGAACCGCCCTAACCATCCTGTATATGCAAACTGCAGGAGCGTAAAAGGTGGCACCCTTTCTCCTTATTACCTCCATCGCTACCTTTCTGACATCATCGACAGCCAATTCGAAGTCATCGCATTCGAGTCTGAACAGACTTTTCGGAGAGAACATGGAATCTCCGTGCTCACCCATCATGAAAACCCTGTCAAACCTGCAACCCATAGAAACCAACCTCTCCTTAAGTCTCACGGTATCGAGAAGGCTCCCCATTCCGAAGACTTCTCTCCTATCTTTCCCAGTTTCTTTCCACACGACGTAGGTCATTACATCTAAAGGGTTCGTTACGACGAGTATCTTGCTATCTCTTGCATACCTCACAAGATTCCTTGAAACTTCCCTCAATATTTCGGCGTTCTTCTTCGCCAAATCCAACCTGCTCATACCTGGTTTTCTCGCAAGACCTGCGGAAACCACTATAAGCTCGCAACCTCTCAGGAGGGAGTAATCGTCTCCGCCAACGATTCTAACGTACTTATCGAGCCCAACTGCAGCATGGGAAAGATCCATGGCTTCTCCTATGGCCAGATCTTTCACGATGTCAACCAAGACAACCTCATCCAGATCCAAGTGTTGAATGCACGTGAAGGCTGTCGTGGATCCTATCCTTCCGACACCCACAAATCCGAGCTTCATGCAATCCGATCGATAGTTGTATTTAAATCGTACACCGATTGCTTTGACTTTACCAGAACCAAAAAGCCATGCCGCCTTCAAGGATCTTACAGTTGAAACCCTTGCTCTTCAAAAACCTGTAAGCCTCGTAACTCCTCGCACCTATCTGACAGACTATCACTATCTCCTTATCTTTTGGTATCTCGTCGTATCTTTCCCTTAGTTCGTTCTGGGGTATGTGAATCGAATTTTCGATCCTCTTGAACTTCTTAACCTCTTCTTCACTCCTAACGTCAAGAACGACGACTTCTCCCCTCTCGATCTTCTCCTTCAGATCGAAGCACGAAACTGTTTCAAGCAAACCTTCTATCTTGTTCCTTATCGTGTTTGCCGAATGCGTGAGAGTATCCATTGCAGAAGAATACGGAGGTGCGTAAGCTAGGTCAAAGTTAGCCAGATCTTTGACGTTTGCCTTCATCTGAATTGCAGAAGCTATAACGTCTATCCTCTTGTCAACCACACCAAATCCAACTATCTGAGCTCCAAGTATCCTACCGCTCTTATCAGCTATGAGCTTTATCCTTATGGGTTTCTGGTGTGGATAGTAGTGCGCCCTGTCAGGGCCCGAAACGAGGCAAGTCACGACATCGTAACCCAACTCCCTCGCCCTCTTCTCAGTCAATCCAGTTCTTGAAACGTTAAGGTCGAAGATCTTGAATATAGTCGTTCCCAAAACTCCCGGGAATATGGAATCTCCTCCCGTCAAATTGTCCCCTATTACTCTTCCATGCCTGTTCGCGACGCTGCCCATGGGTGTGTAGATCGGCTTACCCGTTATCAGACAGACGTTCTCGACACAGTCTCCTCCAGCAAATATCCTTTCGTCGCTAGTCTTCAAACGTTCGTCAACCTTTATTCCAAACTTTCCTACCTCCAATCCGCATTCAAGAGCGAGATCTACGTTAGGTTTAACTCCTATCGCAACCAAAACGAGATCGCACTCTACCTCCTTCCCATTAACCTTTACACCGCAAACCCTACCGTTTTTTGTTACTATCTCACTGACCGTGCTATTGGTCATTATCTCAACACCCTTCTCCCTCAAGTAGCTCTCAACGAGCATTGACATCTCCCTATCGAGCAACATCGGCAGTATGTGATCCATGATTTCAACCACAGTTACCTTGACGTCCAAGTTAGAAAGGGCCTCGACCATCTCCATCCCAATCAAACCACCGCCAACTATCACAGCCTTCTCCAAAACACCTTCATCCCACATTTCCAAGATCTTTTCTGCATCCTCCGGATTGTGTAAAGTCAATACACCTTCAGCATCCGAGTTTGGAACGTTGAGATTTACAGGCCTTGATCCCGTTGCTATGACAAGGTAATCGTAGTTCAGCTCATCTTCACTCCCATCCCTGACTATCCTAACAGTTCTCCTTTTCCTGTCTATTTCTGTTGCCTTGGTATTTGAAAGGACATCTATGCCCTTCACAGTCTTGAAGTACTCTTCATCCCTAACCACACCGGCTAAGGTCTTTCTGAGATCCTCGACGGAGTGAACTATGCCACCGACGTAGTAAGGCAAACCGCACCTTCCAAGGGAAGGATAGGGGCTGGAATCGACAACAGTCACGTTCAAATCTTCATTTCTCCTCTTAGCCCTGCATGCAGCCTTTAAACCACAGGCTCCCCCACCTATGACGACGACATCCATGAAAACAGTTTGTCATCGTTTGATAAACTTTGTGTTTTGCGAAACGGACGCGTCCACTTAACACAGACACCACCTCAACCGATTATAATACAACATAAAC
>CAZUUE010000100.1:0-4155 GCA_964623695.1 uncultured archaeon | reverse complement strand
GTATATGTTTCTCATAGCAAAAGCTTAAGGATGGCAGATGAATATAAAGGTTTGCAAAGCTCATGTAGACATTCATATCATTTCCGATAAATTCTTAAATTTGTTTGATTTCGGTTGTGACTAATGACACTCGAACATGTTTACAGGGAGTTTATAGAACTGATCAAACTCAGCGACAATGAAGAGAAAGAGATGGCAATGAAGGAATTCTTTGATAAATTAAACAAAATGGAAATAAAGGAGTTTAATTGGGCTGATGAGGTTTTTGAAGGTATTCACGTTAAAGAGAATGGAAATCAAATAGCTTTGCATTGGGTTAGCCTGGAGGATGGTGAGGAAGTCAAGTATAGCTACAAGGACTTTGCATCGGAAGGAAATAAGCTTGTGAACTACTTGAGAGGTCATGGAGTTGATAAAGGTGGGTACGTTTACATAATGACTCCTCTGCTACCGGAGGTTTGGATGGGGCATTATGCGGCTGTTAAGGGCGGATTTGTCGGAGTTCCGCTTGCCAACATACTCAAGGAGCGAGATATAGAGTATAGATTTAACGTTTGCCCTCCGGATGCAATAATAGCGGATGAGGAGTCAGCAAAGATCATCGACGAGACTTTGAGCAAGCTTAATGTAAAACCTAAGGTTAAGCTCGTTGTTGGAGATAGAGATGGTTGGGAATCCTACGATAACATTAAATCCGAAAGATCTAGCTGTGAAGGTACAAAAACCAAGGCTGATGATCCAATCTTCTGCTTCTTTACATCTGGAACAACTGGCCCTCCTAAGGGTGTTCTGCATACAGCCATTTCGTATCCAGTAGGACACTTGATAACAGCGTGCATAATAAACGTTCAGCCGGGAGATGTACACAACAACCTGAGTGCTCCTGGATGGGCTAAGTTCGCTTGGAGTTCGTTCTTTTCACCGCTGAGTGTTGGAGCTACAGTCTTAGGATTGTACTTCAAGAGGTTCAACGCTAGGAAGTATCTCGAGGCCATCGACAGCTACGGCGTAAACACGTTCTGTGCACCACCGACCGCTTGGAGGATGTTCATGCTTGTGGACTTCAAGGATCTGAAATTCGAAGCCCTAAGAGATGTGGTAAGTGCGGGGGAGCCACTAAATCCGGAGATATTCGAAAGGTGGAAGGAGCACACGGGAACGGAGATCAGAGATTTCTACGGGCAGACGGAATCCACTGCAATGATTGGAAATCCTCCATGGTTTAAGGGTGGAAAGATTATTCCCGGCTCATTTGGTAGACCTACGTTCATGTACGACATAACGCTCGTGGATGACGATGGAAACGAGATCACGAAGCCGAACGAAGTTGGACACATAGTCGTAAGGCTAGACAGGTGGAGACCGATTGGATTATTCGTCAAATACATAGGAAGGGATAGGGAGGATGCCTTCATTGGAAACTACTACTACACCGGAGATAAGGCATACTTCGATGAGAACGGATACTGGTGGTTCGTCGGAAGGGCAGATGACGTTATAAAGACGTCCGACTATAGGGTTGGCCCCTTCGAAGTCGAGAGTGCACTGCTTGAACATCCCGCAGTTGCTGAAGCTGCCGTCGTCGGCAGTCCAGATCCAATAAGATGGCAGATCGTGAAGGCGTTCATAGTCCTTAGGCCGGAATATAAGCCATCCCGTGAGCTAGCTTTGGACATCTTCAGGCACTGCAAGAACATCCTCGCGAAGTATAAGATTCCTAGAATTATAGAATTCGTAGATAGTTTACCAAAAACTATCAGTGGAAAAATTAGGAGAAAAGAATTGAGATTACTCGAAGAAGAAAGAAAGAAGAAGGGAGAAAGGGGCGAGTACGAGTACTTCTATAGCGAATTTCCTGAATTAAAGAACACGACATAGATCGAATTATTTTTATACCCTTCACAACTTTTAGTAAACATTCATTAAAATTATTAATGGTGATAGATATGCCGTACAGAGGATTTGAGACATTTCGTCAGATGCTTGAAAGGATAACGGAGAAGTATCCAGATAATCCGGCGGTGATCTATCAAGATGAGGTTTTAACGTATGCAGAACTCTTTGAAATGGCCAACAGACTTGCCTACGGGTTGTACAAACTCGGAATCGGCAAGGGTGATAAGGTCAGCCTATGGATGCAGAACCTTCCGGAGTGGGTTATAACGTGGTGGGCAGTTCCGATGATCGGTGCTGTGCTGGTGCCTGTAGATCACTGGTATAAGACCATCGAGGCTGAGCACATAATAGGTCACTCTGACTCAAAGGCGGTCATAACGTACAGAACTATGGGTAAGTGGAGATTCGTTGATATGCTCAACGAGATCAGAGACAAACTTCCAGAGCTCAAGCATTTCATAGTTGCTGGAGATGCTGATGAAGCAGGAAAGCTCGGTGGTATGACGTTCGAAGAGATTTTGAAGCTTGGAAAGGGTTGGGAGAAGGATGAGGAGTATCTTAAGCTCGTAAACAGTGTTAATCCCGATGACGTTTGCCTGATACTCTACACATCTGGAACTACTGGTGTTCCGAAGGGAGTGATGCTCTCACAGTACCAGATAATCAAGAACGCGTTTGATCAGGGAGAGAACATGAAGGTTACAGACAAGGATAAGTTGGTTGTGCCTGTTCCGTTCAGCCATTGCTTCGGATGTGTGATGTCTATAACGTTGATGGCCTGCTTCGGTGGAGCCATCGCTCCACTGCTGGTGTTCAACGAGAAGGATGCGCTCGAAACGATTCAGAGGTACAGGTGCACGATGATCCATGGAACTCCGACGATGTTCATAAGAGAGCTTAGGCTATTCAGAATGGAGAAGTACGATGTCTCATCGCTCAGAACTGGAATAATGGCTGGTGCACCTTGTCCGGAAGATCTTATGAGAGCGGTGCTTGAGGAGATGGGTTGCAACCTCTGCATAACCTACGGATTGACCGAAGCATCTCCAGGCATAACGATGACGAGCTTGGATGACAGCATAGAAGATAGGGTGAAGACCGTTGGAAAGCCGTTGCCAGATATAGAGGTTAAGATCGTCGACGATCAGGGAAGGGAGGTTCCGAGGGGTGTAGTTGGAGAGATAATCTGTAGGGGCTATAATGTCATGAAAGGCTACTACAAGATGCCCGAGCTGACAGCTAAGACCATCAAAGACGGTTGGCTTTACACCGGAGATCTCGGTGTCATGGATGAGAGGGGTTACATAACGTTCAAGGGTAGAAAGAAGGAGTTGGTGATCGTCGGAGGTTTTAACGTCTATCCGATTGAGATCGAGACGTTCATAAGACAGTTCGATAAGGTTCAGGATGTAGCAGTCGTTGGAGTTCCAGACGGTGACCTTGGAGAGGTTGTAGCCGCTACGGTGATACCAAAGGATGGTGTTGAGCTCGATCCTCAGGAGATCGTGGACTTCTGCTACGGAAAGATAGCAAGTGCGAAGGTTCCGAGATACGTCTACATAACGGATAGATTCCCAGTTAGCGGAAGGGGTAAGGTCCAGAAGTTCAAGCTCGTGGAGGAACTGAAGCAACTCATAGAGCAGGGTAAGCTCAAAAAGATAGTTCCAACGGCTGTAAAGCAAAAAGAGAGTTAAATTTTTTCTCTAAGATCTATAACTCTTTTCGCCTTTCCTTCAAACCTTTCAAGCGTTCCCTTCTCAACTAGCTCTACATTCGTTCTCAGTCCTAGCTCCTTTCTTAACTCTTCCTGAATCTTCTTTCTGAGTTTTTCTATGTCTGCAAGCTCACCTGTAAAGAATTCATCTTTGATCTCAACTCTAACCGTGATCTCGTCCAGAGCACCCTTCCTCGTTATTATAACTTGGTAATTGTCCCCTACCTCTGGAATCTGCATTAAAACATGTTCGATCTGCGATGGAAATACGTTAACGCCTCTGACTATTATCATATCGTCGCATCTTCCGATTATTCTGTGAATTTTGGGGTGTGTCCTTCCGCACGGGCACTTTTCATCATCCATTATGAACGTTACGTCTCCGGTTCTGTATCTGATCAAAGGCAACGCCTCCTTAGTGAGAGGTGTGAGCACGAGTTCACCCTTCTCCCCTTCGCTGAGTGGCTCTCCGGTTTCTGGATCTACAACTTCGATGAAGTAATGATCCGCCCAGATGTGCAAACCGTTCTGCTCTTCACACTCAA
>CAZUUE010000099.1:0-4168 GCA_964623695.1 uncultured archaeon | reverse complement strand
GAGCTTTATGGCATTCTATAATTATTGGAGGTGGTTATCTTGACAGGCCCCGTTATTCACACTATCAGTTTTTAAAATCCTTAGCAAAAAGCTTAAAAATCATTACTATAATAATTACCTTTATGATGATTATGTCAAAAGGTCTTTACATTGTTAAGGCAAAGAGAAGTTACACAGTTGTGAAGATAGAGAATTACAAGTTTGAAGTTTTAGAATGTTCAAATAGAGAAAGATGTAAAAGTATGGGAATTTTGAGCTGTCCTCCATTCTGTGATAAGATAACGGAATTAAAGAAGTTCCTAAGATTTGGAACCTCAAAGTATAAAATCGAGCTAAGGTAATTTTTTATACCGTCAATGAAGTTTTCACATGCTTCGTGTGCTTTACGATCCAGATGGCTTCTTTGAAGAATACAAAGACGGTTTTGCAATTCCGATAACCATAGTGACGTTAAGCGGTGTCGTTGGAGCTGTTTTTGGATACATGAAAGCTCCAGAAATTTTAAATCAGTTAATCTCGAATTATCCTCAGTTAAGCCATAAAAGGGAATTTTTGGAGACGTTTATAACAATTCAGTCTGTAGTTTCACCTCTAATAGGTGTCTTCTTGGGATGGGTCATAATGGCTGGAATACTGCACATACTCTCAGCTCTATTCAACGGAGAAGGGGGGTTCGATAGAACCCTGAAGTTCATCTCATTTTCTTTCATACCTCAGATTGTCCTTTCTCCTTTGAGTTATCATTACATTAGTCTAAAACCTACCCAGGAGATGATAACGATAGGACTTGCCAATAGTCTATGGCAGGGTTACATACTCGTATTCGCTTTGAAACATGCAAGAAGAATCGAGACGAGTAAAGCTGTTATATGCGTAGCCATACCTATAGCTTTTTCTTACGCCTTAAGTTTCATCGTGGGGTGGTTTAGATGAGGAGTGACGTTATCAAGAGAGGGATTGAAAGGATAGCTCACAGATCCCTTTTAAAGGCTTTGGGTGTCACAGATGATGATCTAAGTAAGCCTTTCATCGGAATTGCAAACGCATACAGCACGATAGTTCCTGGACATGCAAACCTCGATAAGATAACTCAAGCTGTTAAGGAAGGCGTATGCTCCGCTGGAGGAGTTCCTTTTGAATTTGGTGTGATAGGTGTCTGCGACGGTATCGCCATGGGTCATGAAGGCATGTCCTACTCTCTACCAACGAGAGAACTCATTGCGGACTGTATTGAAGCTATGGTTAAAGCTCACGCGTTCGATGGGCTTGTAGTCGTTGGTGCATGCGATAAGATAGTTCCAGGAATGCTTATATCAGTCTTGAGACTGAACATACCTTCGATAGTTGTATGTGGAGGGCCCATGTTGGCTGAAAACATCGGCGGTAAACCTGCAACGATAAAAACAGCTTTTGAATCTGCCGGGCTGTACAAGGTTGGAAAGATAGATGAGAAAACGTATAAGCTTTATGAGGATTTCTCCGCATGCTACTTCGGGAGTTGTCAGGGTCTTTACACTGCAAACACAATGCAGATATTAACGGAGGTTTTGGGTCTTTGTTTACCTTATTGCTCAACTTCTCCGTCCGTAAGCTCAAGGAAGCTTAGAATTGCAAAAGAGAGTGGAAAGAGGATAGTTGAACTTGTGAAACAAGATATAAAACCTTTGGATTTTGTCACGGAGGGATCGTTTGAAAATGCCATAACCGTCGATATGCTCATAGGTGGCTCGACCAACACGGTTTTACATCTACCTGCGATTGCAAGAGAGGCAGGTATAAAGCTCGATTTGGATCTTTTCGATGAGATCAGTAAAAGGACACCAAACATAGTTTCGATTGATCCTGCAAGCGATAAAACTGTTTTAGATTTGGATGAAAGTGGAGGTGTTCCTATGCTTATGAAGAAGGCTAAAGATATCTTGAACAACGAGATGACTGTTAGTGGTCTCAGGATCTATGAGATAGCAGATATGGCCTCTGTGAGAGGAAAGAACATTATTAGGGATTTAAACGATCCGATAAGATTTGAAGGTGGTATAGCAATCCTTAGGGGTAATTTGGCTGAAAGAGGGGCTGTTGTAAAATCTTCGGCTGTTGAAGATGATATGATGAAATTTAAGGGTTACGCAAAGGTTTACGATTCTGAGAGGGAAGCTTTGAGATCGATCTTAAACAACGAGGTTGAAGAGGGAGATGTCGTTGTGATTAGATACATGGGCCCAAAGGCATGCGGGATGCCAGAGATGTTACTTCCTACTGCAACTATCTCTGGAATGGGTTTGAGGAAGGTTGCGTTGGTGACTGATGGTAGGTTCAGCGGTGCCACAAGGGGTCCATGTATAGGTCACGTTTCTCCTGAAGCCTTGGTTGGTGGAAACATAGCACTTGTAGAGAACGATGACGAAATAGTCATAGACATCCCGAACAGAAGACTTGAACTTAACGTAGATGCGGATGAGTTGAAAGATAGAAGGGAAAGGTGGAAACCGAAAGAGATCAAACACGAAGGACTTCTGGCGAGATATTCAAAGTTGGTTAGTCAAGCGGATGAAGGATGTATCCTGTTGAGCTGATCACAAAGGATTGTGAGATTTTAAAGGGTATCATCCACGATGATGGAACGTTTGAAGAGAGAGAAGTAGATGCCAAGTTCATAGCAACTCCGACCTTCTTCAATGCTCATACACATCTTGCGGATTCGGTTGCAAAGGATATCCCACGCATGGATCTGATTGAAGCGATCAAATACAAGTTCAGGGTCTTAGGATCTGAAAGTGAAGATGAGATCGTCGAAGGCATCAAGAATTCGATAAATTTTGCCTTGAGAAGTGGAACATCAAAGATATTGGAATTTAGAGAAGGTGGAATTCATGGATTTGAGATCTTGAGGAAGGGAGACGATTTAGGTATTTGTTTACCTTTAACGAGACCTTCAAGCGTTGAAGAGGCTGAAATACTCGCAGATTTATCCTTTGGATTTGGAATGAGTTCAGTTAGGGATCACGATTACATGTTTCTGGAGGAGATAAGGGAGATTGCTAAGAGAAAGAAGAAGTTGTTTGCAATTCATGCTGGTGAAAAGGATGACGAAGATGTTGAAGGTGCTTTAGCTTTAGAACCAGATCTCTTGATACACATGAACATGGCGAGTTTTAGGAACTTGAAGATTGCAATGGATATGGAGATTCCTATCGTTTCATGTTTGAGATCAAACGCGTTCTTTGGATTGTTAAATATGAAAAATTATGAGGCTTTAGTAGAATACGAATTTTGGCTCTTGGGAACTGACAATGCCATGGTCTGTAATCCTTCGATGCTCGAAGAGATGCACTTCTCAAGTTATCTACTTAGAAGAGATAATGAGATATTCAGGGCGAGTGTAAAGGGTTTTGATCTGTTTAATCTTGAGCATGGTGTTGTGGTATTCAACAAGAAGTTTAACCTGAACAGATGCAGAGATCCGATACTTGGAATCGTTAGAAGGGCGGAGACTATCGATATTGAGAAGGTGATATCAAAATTTAGTTATGAGCACTGCTGAATCTCTCATACTTTTTAACGTATGTAATACTTTTTTAAGACATCGCTTATAACTTGAAGGATCGCTACGAGTAAAAATACGTGAGCAGAAAGAAGGAGTAGGCATGTGTCACTGTAGAAGTTTGAAACCATACTACACGATCCATACAATCCAGAAGATATGCAAAAGGTCTGTAGGGGTGAGGTTACATCGATCGATTCTACAAGTAAGATTAAGTCTCTTTGACCTCCTCCCCGCACTGAAGTGCGAAGATTCCTAACGGGGAGGTTTGTGCATATCCTCAGCCTCGCTCCTCATCGGATATACACGGGGTGGGTCAGCACCCCGTTCACCCGTCTTCCGCAAGGAGCGGAACACGGGCTATAGTTCCCCTTGCGGGGACTTGATTGACCCACTCCACCCACCCGACATTAAACAAATCGGAGCGAGTCTTTATAAAACTAACGCTCCACCTACCTCCCCCTCCCTCATCCTCTAATTCATCCCCGCATTGAAATGCGAGGCTTTCTTAGATACTGACGGTGTGAATAGCGAAGCTGGTGGAATATATTGAGTGTGATATGGCTTCGGAGAGGAGGAAATATTAGCAAGGAATTTAAAGATATATTTTTGAATTTAAGTATATTA
>CAZUUE010000098.1:0-4188 GCA_964623695.1 uncultured archaeon | reverse complement strand
TGAGGGTTCATCCCGATGAAGTTTGGAGCGTCGGAAGGTTCTCCGTAGCCAATAAGCAAAAAAGGTTGTTAAAGCTCGCTACAAAATATTATGGCTACGGAGAATCAGAACGGATACCGTTAAATAAAAACAAAGATAGATCGGACATGCCAAAGATCAGATTGTTCGCAAGGTTCAGAGAGGAGACGGGAATCGATTGCATTCAGATCGATTTTGAGGGGAAGCTTAGAGATGTTTTGAGATCGCTGATTGAAATCGAGCCGAAGTTGAAGGAGTTTGTTGAGGATGGTTTCATAGCGTTAAATAGAAGGATAGTGAAAGATTTCGACGTTAAAGTAGGAAGAGAAGATGAGATAGCTATCCTTCCAAAGTTCTCTGGAGGTTGAAAATCATGATCTTAATACAGAAGGAAGACTTTTCCGTTGAGAAGTTCATTAAAATGATGAAAAGTAAGGATGTCGGTGCGATCGTTACGTTCTTGGGTGTCGTTAGGGGGAGATCGAGAGGTAGGAACGTCTTGGAGCTTGAGTTTGAGGTTTACGATGAGATGGCTGTTGAGGTTCTTGAAGAAATAAGAAGAGAGGCTATAGAGAGGTTTAACGTCAAAGACATCTATATAATTCACAGATGTGGGAGATTGAAGGTTGGAGAGAACATAGTCCTAATTGTAGTCGGAGCTTCACATAGAAAGGATGCCTTTGAGGCTTGCACGTTCTGCATAGATGAGATTAAAAGGAGGGTACCAATATGGAAGAAGGAGATAACAGATGAAGGTGAATATTGGATAGAAGGTGCCTTATGAAACAGTTTCATGGTGAGCATTTGTGAGTGTTCGAGTGGATGATATATACTTAGCCCGTGTGAAGATTCGGAAGTTCATGGGAGGGGATGTGACGGAACTAAGGATTTTGGGTTTTCCCCGAAAGGGGGGTTACCCTGAAAGGGGACGAGACCAATGACATGCTCCCGATGAAAAAGGAAGTTGAGGTTTATGCGTCCCAAGTCAGATGTTCGCTCATCAATACATCCGCTGAACCCTGATCACTCGTATCTCAAAGCTTGAATTGGCTCCAAACGTGAAGCCTTCCATGCAGGATAAAATGCACTAATCAAAGCCGTTGAAATTCCAAAAGAAATTCCAAGTAGTACGTAGAGCATTGAAGAAGGTTGAAACACGTATTTAGCAGTTTTTAATATCAACATGTCTATGACGTAACCGCCGACAAAGCTTAAAACTCCTCCAACAACGCTTCCGATCAATCCAAGTATCAGGGCTTCGGTTAGGAAAAGTTTCAGTATTGATTCCCTGTAAGCCCCGATCGCCCTCATTATACCTATCTCCTTAGTTCTTTCGATTGTTGACATCAGCATTATGTTCAATATGCTCACACCTGCAACCAATAAAGAAACGCTGGCAATTGCCATTAAGAAGAGAGTAACTTGCCAAAAAGCTCTGTTTATCATTTCAATGATCGTCCTAATTTCAAATACGGAAACCTTTTCCTCCTTTCTGTTTATGACATTCTCAACGACATCCCTGAACTTATCGACATCCTCTATCCTCTCAACCTTAACTATGACCATCTTGAAATCGCTTTCAAATATGTCGTCAAAATCCCTCAAAGGTAGAACTATGGAGTTCGGACTTACGTCGTACCTTGCCTCTGCCTTCATTATCCCTCCAACTCTGAACACCCTATCACCGACCTTAACCTTTTTGCCAACCCTAAGATCGAAGAAATCCGCAACCCTTTCACCGATTAAACAACCTTTGTATCCACCGGACTTAAGCTTGAAGATCTCTTTGGCATCCCTCAAATCCATACCGTAAACAGTTAGGTAAGTCCTTTTGTCCCTGTAAACAACCAGCGCAGACTCGCTTTTGATTGGTATCACTACCTTAGCGTAAGGAAAGTTCTCAATCTTTTCTATCGTTCTTCTATCTATCGACGTGAATCCCTTCATGTAGTTCGGTGTTATTATTATTTCGTTCGCAACATCCTTGAAGTTCTCAAGTATGACAGCCTTCAAACTCTCTCCAAATATCCCAATCGAACTTATAGCCATGACACCTATTACGATTCCAACTACGGCTAAGACGCTCCTTATCTTAGTCCTCTTCAGATTCCTTACGGCCAGTTCGACGAGCATGCCTGATCCCCAAAAGTATCAAGATTATTACAAACGCCAAGACGGATAAAGATGATACGAGAGGGAATAGGTCAGATTCGGATTTGGCTGTGTACTTGGGTGGATTCAAAGTCTTGAATATCTCGAAGCACTCTCCTATCTCGTTGCACCACTTAACCCTAAGGTTTATCTCTGAATAATTTTTGAACGTGAATCCAAACGTGTCGAAATCGGATGGATCCAAGCAGTCTATGTAATAAACCCTTGAAATTCCATCAGTTTCCGCAATCACATAGATGTTGTACGCTTTGCTCTTCCCATTGTTACATATCTCTCCCCTCAAACTCAAACCTTCGAAAGTTGGTTCAAGTTCCAAATCTCCAAAGCATAACGTGGTTTCATTTAAGACTTTCATTGTGATTACCTTTTGACATCTATGCTCGTGATTGAACTCATCTCTAAAATCTACACGTATCCTTATCTTCTTCTCCCCATGATCCTTGGGAGAGAACTTGAAATCTAATTTAACAACCTTCTTTGCTTCTATCATCGGAATCTGAATGCTGTTCCTTGAGAAGGTACCATCGGAGATCGTTACGTTGACCGAGTAGATAGTATCGCATCTTAGGTTTGCAATCTCAACATCTATAGGAATAACATCTGCTATGAGTGAAGTGGGATATCTTGGAGAAACGTTTATCAGAATACCCTTACTTTTCATGTATCTAACGTGCAAAGTTCTGATGATCTCATGGTAGTTCTTACCGTTGTAGAAGCTTATCTTAAATTTTAGGTCTTTTAACTCTTTTGGCTCGAATTTGAATTCTCCTCTGTTATCTTTAACGTATATTATCTTCGGATTTGCCTCAAACAGAGGCTTAACTATTACGTTGTCTATATTTATCGGAGAAGTTACAGTGAAGTGAACTGTATTTACCTCGTTCAAAATCAGAAGGGTTTCATCTAAAACTATGTCGGGCATTCGATTTAGTACTCTCAACGTGAACGTCTGCTTCACGGTTCCATTCAATGTTTTTATATATATGGTTAAAGTGTAGATACCGCTCTTCTTTACCTTTACAGTGAATGGAAACTCGTAGCTCGAAATCCATCCAACTCCAGAAACCGAAGAAGGATAAACTTCAACTTCGGGTGGGTGCGTTATCGTTATTCCACTCACGTAAGTTTCTTTGTATGGCGTAAACGTGAGCTTGCATTCCGCTATGTCGTTTGGTAAGAGCGTTTCAGGATTCATGTTGATAACTATCTGTGCTGATGCAGCTTGAATGGTGAGTATCAACAGTATGAAGATGGTCTTCTTCATGACGAAACGTTGTCAAAGGTTTTTTAAAGTGTTCCATTGGTTCAGTCTAGTTTAAGCGTACCCCACTAACTTCTCACGCTGAACTCGAAATATAATTTAACCTAACGTATTAACTCGAATATGGATGTTTACGTTTTAAGGTTGGGACATAGACCTGGAAGGGATAAGAGGATTTCGACTCATGTAGCTTTAACTGCGAGAGCCTTTGGAGCCAAGGGAATATACTTTAACGTGTACGATGAGAGCGTCTTCAAAAGTGTTGAAGATGTGGTCGAAAGGTGGGGTGGGAACTTCTTCATAAAGAGCATCAATTGGAGAAATCTTTTAAAAGATTTTAATGGATTAAAAGTTCATCTGACCATGTACGGAATTCCACTAACAGAAAAGATCGATGAGATAAAGAGACACGATAATATCTTGGTTGTCGTTGGAGCGGAGAAGGTTCCGAGGGAGGTTTACGATCTTTGTGATATGAACGTATCGATCGGTAACCAACCGCACAGTGAAGTTGCAGCTTTGGCCGTTTTCTTGGACAGAATTATGGATGGCTTTGTTTTTAAAGTGAAGTTTGAGGATGCAAAGATTAGGATAGTTCCGTGTGAAAGAGGTAAAAAGACGATAACCAAAAATTAAAAATATCTTGATGTCTCATTATCTATAAGCCCGGGTAGCTCAGTCTGGGAGAGCGCGCGGCTGAAGACCGCGTGGTCCCCGGTTCAAATCCGGGTCCGGGC
>CAZUUE010000097.1:0-4223 GCA_964623695.1 uncultured archaeon | reverse complement strand
AATCTTAATTAAATATTATATGTCTTTAAATTTAATTTTGAAAATACATTAAAATAAATAAATTAAGATGATGGATTAAAATAAAGAAGTATAATCTTTATCCCGCAACCTTCTTCAAGACTTCCTCGATCTGAGACCAAACCTCATCTATACTCCTTGTCCCATCAACCTTATACAACAGACCCTTCTTTTCGTAATATTCAATCAGTGGTGCCGTATTTTCCATATAAACCTTAAACCTCTGTCTTACAACATCTTCCTTATCATCGTCTCTCTGGTAAAGCTCACCACCGCACTTATCGCACTTATTTGGCTCCTTTGGTGGTGCGTAGATCAAATGGTAAACAGCTCCACAAACCTTACAGCTTCTTCTGTTTGCAATTCTCTTAACAACCTCCTCCTCTGGAACGTCTATGTATATTGTAACATCTATCTTCTTATTCAACTCACTCAGCATCTCATCCAAAGCTTCAGCCTGCTTTAAGGTTCTTGGGAATCCATCCAAGAGAAAACCCTTTTCGCAATCTGGTTGCTTTAACCTTTCCTTAACGATTCCAATCACAATATCATCTGGAACAAGTTCACCCCTGTCCATATACTCCTTTGCCTTTTTTCCAAGCTCTGTCCCCTTTGCAACAGCCTCTCTCAGAATGTCACCAGTTGCAATGTGCGGAATTCCATACTTTTCAACGATCTTCTTAGCTTGCGTCCCTTTACCACCACCTGGAGGTCCCAATAGAATGATGTTCATGATAAGAGTTGTCAAAATGTTTTAAATCTTTTGGTTTAAGTTTCAACTACGAAACAGCGTTACTTTCATTTACTCATATCAGAAAAATCTTAAATCATTTGATTTTTAAAATTTTGATGCTAAATCCTTCCCTCTCTTTAGATCTCGTTAGAATAAAAACTGGTATTTCAAACTGCGTTCAACCCATCATAATCGACAGGAGAGAGATCGATGAATTGAAGATGCTTGGATACTCAATCTTTACATACAGATGGATTGTAGATCCAATCACGCTAAAACCAAGCAAAAGATCTTCCATTTATGTATGTAAAGATTGTGAAAAGGCTTTAAGGATCTTAAAGAAAATTGAAAGACTTGAACAAGATCTAACGTTGAAGAACATGAGAAGAATGATAGAACTGGAAGGTGAGCTCTTGGGTTATCCAAGATGTTGCATCCGTAGATTTTCACGTTTGAAGATTGAAGGTAAAAGCCCGGAGACAACGATAATAGTTGAATGTATTGAAAATGGTATTTTCGAAGAATTTTTGAGATTTTACCCAGAACCGACTGAGATAAACTCTCTGTTCACAACAAACTTCTATCCTTGCAAACTTAAATGTAAGAACGCAAACGACATCGGTAAGAGATTGATAGAATACGATCAAAATTATCGTTTTAAGATCGCTATAAGTGTGATAAATCTCCTAACTCCCGTTTTCAAAATTTACAAGAATTTTAAACCGAAAACGGATTTTGGTAGGCTTGTATTCTCCTTTGTTGAATCGTTAGGTGAATTAAGATTAAAAGCTGAAAGAATTGTTGAGAATTTTTCAAAAGATCCTGTGAAATTTGAGATAGATTATTTAAGAAGCGTTATGCATGTATAAACATTTGGAAATATTTTTATTTTAAATCTTTAGATATTTTTCATGGGATACATGGGTAAAATTCTGAAAGTGAACTTAAGTGACCGGACTATCAAGGTTGAAAAGACAGACATGGAGATTGCGAGGAAATACTTAGGTGGAAAGGGTTACGCTGTAAGGCTACTATACGATTACATCCAATCTTACAAAGAAGAAGGAATTGCTCCAACGGATATAGATCCTTTGGGTGAGAGGAACGTTCTGATATTAGCAACGGGGCCTGCTACAGGTGTAACTGGTTTCCCCGAATCTGGAAGGTACCATGTAATGGCTTTGAGATCGCCATTAACAGGTTCTATCGCAAGTGCAAACAGTGGAGGAAGATGGGGTCCGTTTTTAAAGTTCGCAGGCTTTGATGCAATCGTCGTAGAAGGTAAATCTGAGGAACCTGTGTATTTGGAAGTCTTGGATGGAACTGCTGAGATAAAGTGTGCTAAAGATGTTTGGGGTAAGAACGTGTTCGATACGGAGAGAATTTTGAAGAAGAGGGTTGGAAAGAGGTGTAGCGTCGCTTGTATTGGACCAGCAGGCGAAAACCTCGTTCACTTTGCATGCATAATGAACGACGAACATAGGGCTGCTGGAAGGACAGGTGTCGGTGCGGTGATGGGTTCGAAGATGCTTAAAGCGATAGTTGTGGGTGGAGATGAGAGACCTCAACCTGCAAAGCCAGATGAGTTTGAAGAAGCTTCAAAGGAAGCTATGAACAAGGTTAAGACAAATCCTGTGACTGGAGAGGGTTTACCAAAGTATGGAACCGCCATTCTTGTAAACATAATCAACAACGCTGGAATATTGCCTTACAAGAACTGGCAGACTGGTGTAAATCCAGATGCCGATAAGATCAGCGGCGAAACGTTGGCTGAGAAGTATCTCACAAAGAACAAAGCATGCTGGGGATGTGCGATTGGTTGTGGAAGGGTTACGGCTGTAAAAGAGGGTTGTTTCCAGATACTGTACAGTGAAGGACCAGAATACGAGTCGATCTGGGCTTTGGGAAATGCAACTGGCGTAACTCAACTCGATGCGATTGTGAAGGCCAACCATCTCTGCGATGAGTTGGGTTTGGATACGATTTCGATGGGTTCAACGATTGCATGTGCAATGGAGTTGAGAGAGAAGGGTTACATTCCAGACGATGTTCTTGAGGGGCTAGATTTGAGGTTCGGTAACGCTGCTGCAATGGTTGAAGCTGTTTGGAGAACGGCTTACAAAACCGGATTCGGTAAGTATTTGGCCTTAGGCTCAAAGAGGTTGGCAGAGATTTTTGGAGCACCGGAGCTCTCTATGAGCGTTAAAGGGCTTGAACTGCCAGCTTACGATCCAAGAGGTGCAAAGGGAATAGGCTTAACTTATGCAACCGCAAACAGAGGAGGATGTCACGTTACTGGCTATACAATCTCACCGGAGATATTGGGTGTTCCAGAGAAGATCGATCCTCTTACCACGGAAGGAAAAGCCAAATGGGTTAAAACCTTCCAAGATTTCACGTGTGTAGTTAATTCAACCGTTAACTGCCTGTTCTCAACGTTCGCTTTGGGTGTGGAAGACTACGCAAAGTTACTTTCTGCAGTTACCGGCTGGGACTTGAGTTCTGAAGAGATAATGAAGATCGGTGAGAGGATTTACAACCTTGAAAGGCTCATAATAAACGAGTTCGGATTTGATGGCAAAGACGACACTTTACCAAAGAGGTTGTTGCAAGAACCTATGCCCGAAGGAGTTGCAAAGGGACAAGTTGTTGAGCTTGAGAAGATGAAGGAAGAATACTATAAACTCAGGGGTTGGGTAAACGGAAGACCGACCGAAGAAAAGCTGAAGGAGTTGGAGATTCCATAATTAATTTTTTTGCTACTGTCCTGATGAAGATTCGATCGTTAGAAAGGATTGTACACTTGTTGTAGTTGTGTTGAGCTTGGAGAAGTTATGGAACGAATAGAATTGGATATTATGGTCCTGAGCAAAACTATTTATACTAAAACAAAACAACAAAATACATGGGTAGGAAGCGAATCTACGAAGTTGTAAAGCGGTGGTTGTATTCACACATACTAAATATATAAAGCTAAGGATAGTTTAAGTATGTATATATACTATTACAGAATATTTGTTAAGGATTCGGTAGTTGTCACCATAGCGCTCACTAATGGTATGTATCGTTACACCTACCTGTAAAGCATTTATCAACAGAAGAGATAGATAAAATGATTAAAAGAGAAAGATACAAGAGTTAAAGACTGTACTTCATAAGATATCTTTACAGAGGAATGAGAGTTGAAGAAGCAGCCGAATTGGTAGGAGTTACGAAAGCAACTGGCTATGCATGGCTTAAAAGGTGGAAAAGGTTACGAGGGCTTAATTCCGGAGTTTGGAGGAGGGAGACCTTCTAAAATTACAAAGGATCAGAAAGAAAAACTTAAGGAAATTCTCAAGGAAAGAGATTCATGGACGACGAAAGAAGTTCAGGAACTAATCAAAGAAGAGTTTGGAATAACATATTCTTCTTGGCAGGAGAATTCTAAAATCTTTCGGAATGAGATATTCCAAACCCTATCAAAAGGATT
>CAZUUE010000096.1:0-4339 GCA_964623695.1 uncultured archaeon | reverse complement strand
ATATAATAATATATAATTCTAAATATTTATAGCTTTATGCTAATGTGTACATGTTCCATCAGTTTTAACCAAATTTTTAAATTCTTGAAAAGACTTTCTTCATGATTCCAGCAGTTTACAGCAGAATCTGCCAGGTTTGTGGTGAAGACTTTGATACTGAAGAAGCCCTAAAAGGGTTTTGTAGAAGAAAAAATGAATCACTCTGTAAAGAGGATGAAGTTGTAAAAGAGTTCTTGGAGTTTTTTAGAAGAATAGTTGGTGAGCCAAGATCAATTCAAAAGTTTTGGGCTAAGAGGATTTTAAGAGGGGAGAGCTTTGCAGCGGTTGCACCAACGGGTATCGGGAAGACTACATTCGGATTGGCAATAGCTTTATTTTTAGCTATAAAAAATAAAAAGAACTATATAATTCTTCCAACAACTATTTTGGTCAAACAGGCCGTTGACAGTATCAAGAGGTTTTGCGATAAACTTAACTTAGATATCAGTTTCAATGAAAGAGGAGATATAACTGTTTTATACTTTTATGGAAATTTAAAGAGAGATGAAAGGGAGAGATTCTTTAAGTTACTCGAAGAGGGCGCCTTTAGAATCTTAGTAACGACATCTCAATTCCTTCCAAGATACTTCCAAAACATAAGACACAAGTTTGACTTCATATTTGTGGATGATGTTGACTCGGTTTTAAAGGCTTCAAAGAACGTTGATAGGATACTCAACCTCTTAGGATTTTATTACGATCAAAATGAAAGGAGATGGAAGGGAAGAGCTAGAGGTAGCCTAATGGTTTCTACTGCGACGGCAAAAAAGGGTCAGAAGGTAAGACTCTTCAGAGACCTACTAAACTTTAACGTTGGAACTTCTACACATGCCGTTAGAAATATAGACGATGTAATGATAAACGATGAAAGTATAGATCTGCTACGCGATATCTTAAGGAGGCTTGGAAGGGGTGGTATAATATACGCTAGGAGCGTCGAAGAGGCGGAAAGGCTGTTCGAAATTCTTAAGGACGAGTTTAAGATTGGACTTGTCACATCTGGAAGGAAGAAAGACTTCGAACTTTTTGAGAGATGCGAAATAGATCATCTCATCGGAACTGCATACTACTACGGAACGCTTGTGAGAGGGTTAGATCTACCAGAAAAGATAAGGTTCTGTGTATTCTACGGTGCACCCATCTTTAGGGTTAGGGTTGAGGATGTCGATGAGGCTAGTGTAGGTGTTGTGAAGATACTTGCAATGATATTTAGGGAAAACGAAGAGATAAAGAAGTTCATACCTTATTTGGCTGTCATTGATAAGAGACCCAAACTTCTAAACGAACTCAAATCGACTTTAAAGAGGTTGATGGAGATCGGAGAAGTGAAGGAGAGGGATGTAGTTGTCAGAAAGGGTGAGATAATTTTTCCAGATGTTAGAACTTACATTCAAGGTTCTGGGAGAACTTCACGTCTCTTTGCAGGAGGAATAACGAAGGGTGTCAGTTTTCTACTTGAGAAAGACCAAGAGATCTTGAAAGCTTTCGTTGAGAGAGCCAAGTTCTATGATATTGAATTTAAGAGTCTGAACGATGTCGATTTCAAAAAACTCGTTAAAGAGATAGACGAAAGTAGAAAGAGGTTGATAGGACACTTCGATGTGATAAAGCCAACACTTTTCATAGTCGAGAGTCCAACAAAGGCTAGACAGATTGCAAGATTCTTTGGACATCCAAGCGTCAGGGTTTTCAAAGACGATGGACTTGAGCTCATAGCATACGAGGTGCCAACTCCGGAACACATCCTGATAGTTACCGCATGCATAGGACACGTCACAGATCTGATAACAAACGTCGGATTTCATGGAGTTATAACCGATGGCAAGTTCATTCCGATATACGCATCGATAAAGAGATGTAGAGATTGCAACTATCAGTGGACGGAGGAGAGAGAGGAATGTCCGAGATGCGGGAGCAAGAACGTAGACGATTCGAAGAGGAGAATAAAAGCCCTTAGAAAACTTGCAAACGATGTCGAGCTCATAGTCATTGGAACCGATCCAGACTCTGAGGGAGAAAAGATCGCATGGGATCTGAGAAATTTACTTGCGGGGTGTGGAGTTATAAAGAGAGCTGAATTTCACGAGGTTACAAGAAGGGCCGTCAGTGAAGCTTTAAGAAACCTTAGAGACATAGATGAAAATCTTGTGAGAGCTCAGATCGTTAGAAGAATTGAAGATAGATGGATAGGATTTGTTTTAAGCCAAAAACTTTGGGAAATCTTCGGAGACAGAAATCTATCAGCTGGAAGGGCACAAACACCTGTTTTAGGCTGGATCATTCAGAGATACAACGAATACAAGGTGAAAAAGAAGGTTGCTATGATCAGAGATTTAGATTTGATTTTAGAGAATGAAGATAGGAAGGAATTAGAACTGGATATTAAGCTGATCGAAGAAAGGGAAGAGGAGAGAACACCATTACCACCTTACACAACCGACACAATGCTGAGAGATGCAAACGCAATTTTAAAGATTTCTGCAAGGGATGCGATGAAGTTGGCTCAGGATCTTTTTGAGCTCGGTTTGTGCACGTATCACAGAACAGATTCAACGAGAGTTAGCGACGTTGGATTGAAGGTTGCGAAGGATTATCTGGGTGAAGATTTTGCCGGTAGAGATTGGTTTATGGAAGGTGCTCACGAGTGCATAAGACCAACGCGTCCGATTCCAAAGGAAACTCTCCAGAGACTTATTCAAGAGAGGGTTATACAGGTCGATGGAGTTACTTCAAGGCACCTTGCACTGTACGATTTGATATTCAGGCGCTTTATGGCAAGTCAATGTAAGCCTTACAGGGTTAGAGTTGCAAGGTACCTTATCAGATACAATGGGAAGGAGATTGAAGAGGAGAGGGTTCTGAAAGCTGAAGGTAAGGCCGTGGAGATTTACAAGTGGAGTGTATGGGTAAAACCGTCGTTACCGATAGGAAGGATTAAAGTTAGAGCCGAAGTTAGAAAAGTTCCGAAAGCTCATCTGTTCACACAGTCAGATGTGATTAGAATGATGAAGGAAAGAGGGATTGGAAGACCATCAACATACGCGACCATCGTAGAAAGACTATTCATCAGAAGGTACGTGATAGAGAACAGGGGTAAAGTCATACCTACAAAGAGAGGTATCGACGTATTCAGATTCCTTGCAGACAACTATGGAAGGTTCGTATCCGAAGAGAGGACAAGATTACTTGAAGAGAAGATGGATGCAGTTGAAAGGGGAGAACTTGATTACTTCAGAGCCTTAAGGGAGCTTTACGATGAGATAAGAGAGATAACTGTATAACACAAGTTTTTTATAATTGTTAAATAAAGCTCCATCATGGAAGAAAACATAACGAGGATAGGTGTAAGTTTACCTAAAAATTTGCTTGAAGAATTTGATTCGATAATAAAAACTAGGGGATACTCTTCAAGGAGTGAGGCAATTAGAGATGCAATAAGGAATTACATAATGGAATACAAGTGGCTTGACAGGGAGGAAGGGGAGATAGTTGGTTTTGTGTATGTGGTTTACGATCACACCGTTAAGGGTGTGAGCGATGCGATAATTGATCTACAACACGAATTTCTTAACATCATAACTACGACCATGCACATACATTTGAGTAAGGATTACTGTCTTGAGATCATACTTGTAAGAGGAGAGATGAAGGATGTCAAGGGTTTAGTTGATAAGGCTATGGCCATAAAGGGTGTCATGAACGTAAAACTGGTTACAGCTGTAAAGGGATGAAAGAAATCAGATACTCTAACAGGGACATACTTATCATAATTTTACTGAGTTTAGTATTTTTATACCTGGCAATGCCTTTAATTGGAGTTTGTTCAATATCCTTTGGCTTGTCCCGCATATCTGTAACTTTAGACGGTAAAATTGTAACGTTAGAAACTCAATATGTCTTTTTAACGATTTCTCTCATTTTGATTTTAACCGTGCTTCTTCACGAACTCATGCATATCGTTGCGATGAAGATTGGAGGAGTGAAATTCAACCTAAGAATCTTAAAGTTTGTAGCAATTCAGCTGGATTACGATGAGATGGATATTTGGAAATACTACTTAATTGCTCTTTCACCTCAGATTCTAACAATCACGACTGTATTAACCGCTAAAATCATCAACAATCCCTTCAAGGTTCTGTTAATCCTCCTTGCAATTTTTAACTTTGCTATATCTTCTGGGGACTTTTATGGAGTTTTGAAAACACTTTTCAAGATTAGAGACTTTAGGGGTAGGCTTATCAAAGTCGGTGAGCTTAAATATAAAGTAAATGAAAAGGTTTAAATAGCAATTAAACATAAC
>CAZUUE010000095.1:0-4356 GCA_964623695.1 uncultured archaeon | reverse complement strand
CTATATGACTTCAACACGATATTTAACAAGGATAAAAATCCCAATGTTATAGTAGTATTTCTACCTAGATACACCTTTAAATTCTATCCTAACATCACCATGCTCAAGAAAGATCTAGAAAGAATGGCCAAGATAAATAAACAGATGATCGAAAAGAGTAATAGCTCAAATATCGTTGAGCCTGATTACACAATACTTTGGGATGCGTCTTACAGTGAGAGAGTATGGTTCCAACGCAACCCAAGTTATAACGTGATTTACGTAACTGGCATAGTTGATCCAGTTATAAATCAGAATAGTGGAACTGTATTTTGGAGCTATCACGAACGAGAAATATATCTTAACGGATATGGAGATATTTTAGAGGTTATATGTGATCATAGAGCCAATGGAGAAGTACATGTTTGGGTTTCTATACATGATAATGGCACTTGGATCAAAGAATGGGACGAAGGGAACCCCGCTCTAAATGTTTCAGATGCTTTACAACCTGTTGAGTATTACGTTTCGATAAAGAATGATAAATGATATATGGAAGTATGGTATATATTATGATACTGACAATCCCAGCACAAGAGTAGATTGGCTGGTAGGTTCAACGGAACTTTTATTTAACTATCCACTTAAGGACTTCTACGTGAAAACATATCCAATACGCACTGACTGGACGTTAGACGATGATGGAAATCGGCACAGACCTAAAGAGACTTTTACATTCTATGGTTATAGCAGTGATCAACCACACGTTAGTGTCAGTGGATGGTGGGATACCTACAATCGACTAGTAACTTCTCACTCAGCATACGATGAAAACTACTAACTCTTTTATTTTTACTTAACCACTTTTTCTTAGAGGTGAGACATATGAATAAAAAATTGTTAATCATCCTGATTTTGGGAATCGTAGTGTTCTTTAGTTTGTGTGCTAAGAATGAGAGAACGCAAGCTACTCTAACTCCGCAGGGGGTTCCGAAAATTCAAACTCCTCGGGTAACACCACCTCCTGGAATATTTACTCCGCTCACTCCAGACTACTACATTGGAAAATTCGTTGAATACTTCAATGAGAGAAACGTCACTGCCTTATACGACCTATTCTCCGATGAGATCAAGCGCAATCATTCAATTAAAGAGCTTGAAACGGCGTTAAAATTCGCAGAAGAGCATAACATTACGATAATCGAGTGGAGAATGATCAGCGGTAGATTTTCTTACGGAAACGTCACAGTATGGATGAAAATCGGTAAGGATGATGAGATTATCGATAAAACAATCAAAATCCCCATGATCTACAAACCGTTCAGAAAAAATTCAGAGATCTTTTACATCGGATACATAGACGACTGGATCTTGGATGATATCTTAAATCAGACTAAGATTCAGATGGAGGATGGCCGGGTTTTGGTTTACGTAAAGGTTGGGCCTATCGACTTGAGATGCTTTAACGGGTCGTACCTGATCACTGAATCAGACTACATACTGGATTGTACTGTTGATAGAGTTGATTTAAAAGCGGATATGTATTCGGGCATCTATAGCTACGTTTACTTGACCGTGGATAGATACATCAAAGGTAATCAGCTACCCTCCAACAAGCTCAAAATCATCGTAACCGTGAGAACGCCAATAAAATTCAGTGAGGGTGAAGAGGTGAGATTGTATCTAAAGAATATGGAAGGAAAACTCACAATATTCTGTCAAGATCTCGGAGTTAAAAGGTTAGGTAAATGATGACGCAAAATCGTGTCAACGATGCATGGCGATACATCGAAATGGATACAAACAGCCGGTTCCGCCTGCCTTCTCTGCCAGCAGGTAGCACGATAATTATGCTGTCGATATAGGGCCGTTTAGAAAAAGCTATGCAGGAGGTTAGAAACTTGTCGAGTAGTATTCCAATCGAACGGACGATGATGCGTTTTTTCAACGACAAACATTTAACGAGAATAATTTTGACTCTGTTTTGTTTAGCCCTTACTACGGAAGTAGCTTCCGCTGACATGATTTTTCCGCTAGCATTTCTAACCTTACCCTTTTTCCCTTTCATTGTGATCATTGAAATCTTAGTTTTTGCAACGTATGCCGAGCTCGTTCTGGTAAAGGTTGAAATATCCTTCAGGAAGATCTTTATTGCAGTCTTTGCGGCGAACATGGTAAGTTCAGCGGTAGGGCTGGTTTTACCGTCACATAGTAGCTTCGTTGTGACGATGCTATCCGCATTTCTCCTATCAACTCTAATCGAATCTCCCGTCTATGCTGCATTTATCAAAGTTAAAAGGTTAGAACTTCTCAAACTATCCTTTCTCAGTAACCTTGCATCCTATGCTGTTTTAATCTTCTATTTCGTGTTAAGATTCACATGAAGGGAGTTCGCAGATCTAGTTCGTAATTCTTAAGTTATTGGAACATTTGGATAAATTTAAAAGACCATCCAAACGACTGGATTGATGCGGTTGGACGTATTGAGTACGGTAAGGGTGTATATGTGAGTACTCATCCTTTTATCTCCAATCTTTTCAAAGCTCTATGTATGCTCAGGCCGTAAATCACGAACATCGTCATAGCTAAAGCTCCTACAGTTGCCATAGACACGGGTAATTCGAACACCGTAGCCAAAGCGAAGAAACCTACAATCCCCGAAACGGACATAAACGCGGAATATATTACTGAGGCCACGGTGTTTCCAAACTTATCCCTCAGAATCAGTAGGGGCTTCCATGTCAGAATATCGTGCCATTTTGGCTCTCTTTCAATCCTTTCTAGCTCTTCTGCTATCTCTTCTGGTAGAGTTTTGCCAGTGAATATGTCTATTATCGCGTATACGCTCATTAAAAAGAATGCGATCAAAGCAGGCATCAGGAGTGCGTAAATCTCGAAATAAATCACCGCAGTTAAAAATACCATTACTAGTCCAGCTAACGTTTTTACAAATCCTTTTCTCGTTCTTGTGTATTTCACGATGCTGAGAACTGTTATAGCTGAGAAAAAGAGTAAACCGAGGAGTAATAAAAGCTTAACATCCTTCATATTTGACCCCTTAAGATTTTAAGAAAAATATAAAATTAGCTTATGGATTCGGCAACTCTTATCAGCTCTTCTTTGTCCAAGTTTCCGCTGACCCTTATCAGCAGATCTCCTTTCTCGAATACGACCATACCCATGTTAAGTATCTTCACGAATTTACCTTTAGTATTGCCGATCTTAACATCCTCAACATCGGCATTTTTAGTGGGAATCGTGCTGTCCACCGATGAATTCGGTCTTTCCTCTACAGCAAAGAACTTCCCCTCGTATTTATTCATGTAGCTCAAATGGACGGAGTTATTCGTAACCATAACGCTGTTGAGTTCACATCCGGCGGTGTATTTCGGCGTTAATATCTTAAATTGAACGTGCTTCTGAGCCTCCTCAACGCTTCTAAACATCTCGAACTTAGGCGGTTCTTTGGTAACTATCTTTACATTTTTTGGCGGTTTGAATTCGAAGATTTCATCGCTCATGTTGATGTTGAACTCAACATCGACGTATTCGGTGGTCATGTTCATGCCTTTCATGGAAATCTGCATCTTCATCGGGAACCAGTATTCCTTATCGATCCACATCTTTATGCTCTGATATAAGGTTCCTCTCTTCGGTTTCAGCTCTAAGATGTAGCAATCCTTTCCGAGTATCTTCTCGGCTCCAACGAGTTTAACGTCGAACTCATTCAAGATGTCTTCTACGAATTCACCGTAGTCGGGTTTGAACTCTAGTGACTGAGCGGTAACATTCATGACTATTACAGTATTATTTTTCTTGTCATACATCCACATCCTGTTACCATTAGAGACCATTAGGAAATCTCTTCTTTTGTCATGCATCCAAAACTTGTTGGGCTTCTTAAATGCGAATTCGTATTCAATTAATTGTGTTTTTCCATTCGTTTCTATTATCGTTCTCTGAATACCCTTGTAGTCCTTGATCGATTCGTATTTCTCCTGCATCTTCTTTGCTATCTCCTCCGCAGACATCTGCGTGCATCCCAATAGTAGTGCGGTGACAAGCGCTATTGAGAGCAACCTTAACTTTTGCATACTATCACCTCTACAGAATTTCAGAATTTTGTAATATAAAATTTTGTTTTCAGTCTTTACCGGGGGTATACTTATGTACCCATGGCTGTTTCAACATTCTTTTTTGCTTTATGAATTTACATGTATCTTCTGAGCAATCTAAATAGATCGGATATAAAGATGTATTCCGAATAAGCAGGTACGAAACTCGATAAGTATTCAAATTGTACACGACGATGCGTCAATACCAAAATAGCGTAGTTTTACCAATAGCTTTCTACCTCGATATCTAAATCCAAATAGT
>CAZUUE010000094.1:0-4374 GCA_964623695.1 uncultured archaeon | reverse complement strand
GCTGAATTCACGCTGTTCCGATAATTATCTAAATCGTAAAATGAAGAATACCCTATAATACTGTACAAGTTTCCGCAAAGTGGGTGTGATAGTATCCACAAGGAAACACACCTCAACAGCCTTGACGACAGCGTGAACCAAAGCTATAACCAAGTTCTTACTCCTCTCTTCCCAAACGTTTCTCAGAGTTGCATTCTTGTCAGAGGCCGGATAAACAACTCTTGCTTTTTCTCTTTAGCTTGATGCTCTGTTGAGAATTTAATTGACATTTGTAAATATTAACAATCACTTAATTTTTTTATTAACGATACAGCTCCGAGACAACTTTTAACTAAAACAACATGCTTTGTTGAAAATTATCTGCAAGGCTATGTTAGATATACAAATGTTGAACGGTAGTTGCTGAACTGACTTATAAATCGATGTTTGCCAGTAACTTAATTTTCAACAGAGTAAAAACAACATTAGCTTGACATAATACCCTAGTAGTTGTGCTCTTACCCATCCTATGCAGGCTTAAAATGCAAATGAAACTGTAAGATCTCAGAAAGTTAGATTATCCTCAAAATTCCCCCTATTAACGTACCACTTCATTTCAGCGTTTTTGCTCATTACTGATTTGAGTAAAACTGTGAAATTAACCTGACGTGTGTATTGTAAGATGACACTAATGTTTAAGCGTAAGCGTTATATTTTGAAAGTTTTTACTCTTACTGGGTGGGGTCGTGGCGTAGCCAGGAAGCGCGGCGGGCTCCAGCGGTGTGATGACCAATGGGTCTGCTGAGTTGTGATGACCCGTTGGAGCTCTGACCGAAGAGACCCGCTGGTCGTGGGTTCAAATCCCACCGGCCCCATCCATTTAAACCTGTTAATTCGGTTTTGCTCCATTGAGAAGTGGTCATGATATCGTACTATGCATGATTAACATAATCAAACATATCATTACTGACAATTGCCTAAATATAAACACGGCATGCAACTTTAACCAAAACGGTTTGGTAACTGAAACTTCTGTTATGTATTCACGAATTTCCAAATACTTCAAAAAATAAAAAGAGTTTACCCATGAGTTCTCACATCCAGTTCACTTTCGAATTATTCGTTTACACTTTATCATACCACCGCGAACAACTTCTCCCTATATATCTTCTTTAGGACTCTAAATGCCATTCTCAACTCCTTCTTCGCCTCCCTTACATCGTCCATGGCGTCCTGTCCGTTAGAAATTTTGTTCATAGCTTTGTTCAAGATCTCTTTAGTTCTGTTAACATGCTTAAAGTATTCGTCGACATCGATCGATTTGTTTGCAAGTCTCAACCCCACAATCTCAGCTCTCTTCACGATATTCTCAAGCTTGGATACGATCAGTAACTCTACATAAACCCTGACCTTTGGTCTAACCCCCTTCCAGTATTCTCTAAGATTTCTTACACCATTCTTAAGCTCTTCGGGAGTAGTCGATTCGTTAATCTTTGTGATCTTCTCTTGAAGTGAACTAACGATCTCTTCAATCTCATCTAAAACATTTTCCTTAGTCTCGTTTGGAATGTTTGAACACATTATATCAACCTTGATCAAGTTTAGGAAGTTTAAAATTGCATAAGCTCCATGAACAATGTAGAGCTTAGCGTATTTGAACCCTTCAGGATTATTTATACCCGATTTCAACGCGAGTGCTCTAAATCTCTTGTAATTCTTCATTCTTTCATGCAAACATCTTTTAATTTTTTCCTTCCTTTCCAAGATTTCCTTTCTCATCTTCTTCTCTTTCTCAAACATCTTCACTTCCTTAACATCTTTTTTGCTGTGATCCATCATATGGACTTTGTGATTTCCAAATCCGTGGTTAAGTCCCATCGCCGTCGATGTCATCAACACCAAGACCAACCCCACCGTAAGCCATCTCATGGTACAATGTTTAATCTTAAAAATATATGATTTCTTTTGATAAATTTTGATTAAAACCAAGCTAAAACTTTACGAAGCTTTAGAAAACTTGAGAAAACTTTATTTAGCTTTATCATAGCGTAAGATTATATCGTTGGTCCACAAGGTGATCAAATTGAGAGCTCTGTTGACTTTAATCGTGCTTGCAAATCTGACCGTAAGTGCCATCGGTGCCACGATAAAGGGTCAAATTTACACATGGGAACTTGAGAAGGTTGAAGCGATCGTCGAGATAAATACAACTCCGAAGCAGAGGATTGTTGCAATAAACGGTAGCTACGAATTCGTCGTTCCAATAGGAACGTATGAGATAAGAGCTTACAGCGTTGACGGTAGTTTGGAGTGTAACGAGACTGTCGTCGTGAAGAACGATGGGACATACGTTATCGATCTAATTCTCTTCCCAAAACTCGAATACGAGGAGTTTAACTTCACAGAACCAAATCTTATCGTTGAGGAAAGTTACAGTCCGATATTCATCTTCACAGCTTTAATCTGTTGCACCGTTACAGCTTTTGTTGTTTATGTTTTCTTTAAGAGAAAAAAGAGTTTCGAGGAGCTTCCAGATGATTTGAGAAAGATTTTAGAGATTTTGAATTCGATGGGTGGCAGAGCAACTCAAAAAGAGCTTAGAGAGAGGTTGGGTTGGTCTGAAGCTAAGCTTAGCTTGGCTTTGACTGATTTGGAGAGGAGAGGTTTTATTGAGAGATACAGGAAGGGGAGAGGGAACGTCATATTTTTAAAGACCTGATCTGTTCACCTATAACCCTGTTAAACTCATAGAGAAATTCTTCTTCTTTTCCCTTTGGTATTATCGCACCGGCTGCAATCTTATGACCTCCTCCACTTCCTCCAACCTTTTCGCACGCAAATCTTATCGCTTTGGCTAAATCGACACCTCTGTCAACCAACATCTGTGTAGCTCTCACCGAAACCTTAACACCATCGTCGCAGTTTGCAAATGCCAGTATCGGTTTTTGTATGTTTGCCTTACAGTAGCACATTCCCGCCACTATACCGACTATCGTATCGATTATCTCATCTCTCGCATGGAAAAATTGAACGTTCTCCAACTCCTCCATCCTATCCAAAGCTAACTTTATCCCTTCAGAGAGATTCTTTCTGTGCATCTGTAAAAGATTTCTGGCTTTCTTAAAGGCCCAACCTACTTCTCCATCCAGTAAATCCAAGCACACTTTCAAACCGATGTCAGCCTTGTTGTATCTTGCAGTAGCGTTTAGAAGTGTCGAAAGCTCCATCGCATCTCTAAGCTCTGTCCCTTCGATCTGTCTATTCAATATGTAACATTCGCCAACCAATCTCTTTATTTGATCGATCGGATATCTGTTTTCGATACATATCCTGACAAGTTCTGATACTATCGCCCTCTTTTCATGTTTCTCAAGGTCTATCCATCTCCTCCAGTTATCGAACTTTAATGGTATTCCAAGTCTTCTCAAAAGTCTAATCGCACCCCTCTCATTTCCACTTACGCCCGGTATGTATGGATCGAAGTTGTATTCGAGCATTTTAAAGACAGGTCTCGTCTGCTTACCAAAAAATCTTATATCTCTTTCGACCTTTAAAAATCCATGTTTTACACCTTCTTTAACCAATAACTCATTCAATCCTACAAGCTTACAGTTTCTTGAATCCTGTAAATCCCCAACAGCACCTACTATCGCAAGCTGAACTAAATCGATGTGATTCATTGGATTTAGAAACTTTGAAACAAAGTAAGTTGCGCCCGATCCACTCAAATCGTAACTTCCATCGTATCCAAAGTCATGTGGATTCAACTGGTTTTTAAAGTATCCATCTGGAACGTGATGATCAGTTATGACGCATTTCAGCCCCATCTCAGCTATGTCCCTTATACAACCACTACCCAAATCTGTAAACCAGACAAAATCCGAAAGCTTCTCGATTGTTTCAACATTTAAATTCTTAACAAACAAGATTTCACAGTCGATTCCAGCTCTTCTGAGACTTTCAAATGCTATCGCTCCAGATGTGATACCATCTGCATCGATGTGTGTAACTATCTTAACGAAACCTTCTCTTTTAATTATGTCTGAAATCTCCTTGGCTTTTTTAAGGATCTCTCTCATCTGATGAAATTTTTCGATGTTAATTGAAAAGTCTTTCGAAAGACTTTTGACCTTCCTCGCATACAAACATCAATGATACCCATACACTATCAAAAGCTGTTGGAGATTTACGAGAAGGTTGGGCATCACGATCGTAGATGTGAAGGTTCCCAAAGATTACGAGATCATAGAGGAATATGAACCACAAACTTTATAAACACAATATCAAAGATTATCATTTGATAACATATGAAAGCGAGTGAAGTAATGAGATTGCTTGGAATTTCGAGAGTAACGTTAAACAGATGGGTTAAGAAGGGTATAATCAAGGTAAGGA
>CAZUUE010000093.1:0-4384 GCA_964623695.1 uncultured archaeon | reverse complement strand
GGACTCCCAAACCACCGAGACCACCTATAATTGCGAGGATTTCCCGGGTTCTGCCCTTTCTGTTTGTGTTTTCCTCACTCATATTTCTCACCTCCTCAACTTGTTTATTAAAGGAAATATGACCTTTTCAAACAAAACTCTCAAAGGTGTTTTAGCTGTAATCGTATGCTCAACCACATCATCTATTGTGATGTACACCCCCGCTGCAGCCGTTATTTCAGCCAGAGGATGATAGTAGTCGTAAGGCCACATAGTCCAAGCTAGGAAGAGTATGAAGAGACCGATGTACAGGTGATGAGGAGCACGAGGTTTGAACGGGTTGGGTTTCATTTTCTCACCGTCTTTACAGTTTGCTTCTTAAAACTACAAGCTCGTAAACTTCGCAGCCATCGCTTGCAGTTATCCTGCTGCGATAAGGATTAGGATGATTAGGCTGAAATTACGATAGGTCAACATAGTGCCAAGCACCGTTAGCATAAACATACAGCCTTTTCCCTGGATTTGTGGAGTTTGTGTCGATTGCTATAATTATGAGTCCTTCCTCACCACTTGGCGGTGTGAAGTTAGCAAAGTTGCCTCCATAGTCATCTACGAAGTATTTTGTTTTTATCCCATAATTTGTTGCATTAACATGTCCATCTGCTTCGAGAGTTAAAGCTACTGTTCCAGAATTTACAAGGAATCTCAAGCCATCATCGGTTGTCTTTATTATCCTTACTCTGTAGTCTTCGCTCTGATCATTCTTCATGTCTATGTAGGGTATTCCATTATCTCGCCACATTTCTATTGCACCTTCATTACCATCAAGAACTACAGCTCTGCTAAGGTCTGGCAAGTATGCACGAACTTTAAGTGCTTCAACAAACCCTTCACTTGGAATCATTACGACATCTTTCTGGTGAAAAACACTGTTTGCTGGTCTGATGTATTTCATATTAAGCAAAGAACCAAGCTCAGTGTCTGACATCTCATTTACATAATCGTAGCTGCCTGATTTGGCCACATTATCAATAGTCCCAGTAATGTACATTCCACCCGCATGAGCACCATTTTCAACGTGTACACCATAGTCACTTACAAAAATCCCACCACCGAGCATTTGCGTCCCTTCTGCCCAAACCGCTGATTGACCAGAAGGTGGAGCTGGGATGTAGAGTGCTTTTTCGCACCAATCGATGTGTCCATACTCAAAGATATTTCCACCAAGCCTTACATCTTCGCTTTCTTGTTTTAGATAAAATGCGTATCTTGCTCCACGCAGATGGTCAATTTTCACTCTATTAAACCGCCCATTAATAATCTTGGCAAAGTCTTTAGCGGCATAAGTTCCCTTAACATAGTGCACATAAATGTGCGAGTAATCCACAACCGTGTCTGTGGAACCAATAACGATGGCAGCCTCGCCATCAGGTACTTCGTTGTACATTATTCCATAGTGCAATAGTATTACTCGTTTCAGAAGCGTTATTGCAGATTTAACTGTTATGTCGCATATAATAACAATTCGAGATCCCTCTGTGACAGTATCGATAGTGCTCTTTACTACTTCCGCATCAGCCACTCCTGCATTCTTCTGCGCTATTCTCTTGAATCTTTCCCTCTGCTCCGACCAAACTTTAGCTATTGTTTTGCCCTTAGCCTGATAAACCACAGCGTTTGCGAGAGGTTGCCCTACTCTATCAAACAGATACTCTTCCCACCTATCCCTGCTCCAGCCGAAGCCCATTGAGACACCTCATTTACTTTTACTGTATCGGCAGCAAATGACTATCTTCAGCAGCAGTTCCACCGTTGTTAAGCCTTACATTTGATCCATCGCTGATAACCAATCCGACGCCTCCCGCCGCAATCAAAGTAACCCATGTAGTTCCTCCATCTGGCGAATACTCAACGCTCGTGTTAGCTCCACATCTGACATAGTAAATGCCCTTGTCTATTGTTGCGGTAGCTCCAGCATCAACACTTACCGTTACTTCACTTCCGAACACCTTGTCTATCTGCGAAAATCTCAGAGCGTTCTCAGCTATTGCATCATCTCCTCCATACGCATGCCTCGAAGCGTGGGACTCGATGTCCATTATGTCCGTGTCCGTTGCATCTCTTATCTCCACTCTCTTCGTCGTGTCGTCAACGGCAATCTTCCTCTGCTTCACTCCATCCGAATCGTACAGGTTTATTTCACCCGCCATCTATCACACCCCCACATTTACTTCTCCAAGAACATCGAGCTTGTAAACAACATCCAAATCTCCGTAAATGTCGAGCGTGCCCTTAACTCTCATCCTGCCATTAATTGTCAGGTTGTTTACTGCAAATTCTTCTCCGCTTGGAATGTCGAGTATTTCACCCGATTCTATCGTTAAGTCTTTGACACCCAAGCGGTACGCTCCCTTTACATCGTCTAGGTTGTCTTCCAGCAGTTTTATAACCCTTGGAATCCCAAACGGTGGACTGCTCATCTCACTTCACCATCCTATTTATTATATCCTGAGCCCCCCATCCAGAGGAAAAGCCCACAGCAAACACGATCCAAGGCTCGCCCGAGATTGCCTTCATGTTTGCCATCACCAACACGGTGGCAATTCCGCTGATGATCAAGTTAAAAATTAGCGTTGCCTTGAACTTCTTGTCGAACTTCATGTCTGGGTTATCCCTCAGCTTTTTGAGATACGGAAGCATTGTACGGCATAGGCAGCCAAGATATATTCCCGCTATTGCCAAAACAACTTCAAGCACGCCTTATCCACCTCCTGAACCTTTTGATTATCAACCCTCCAGCAACTATAGCTCCACCAATAGCAGTAACAACAATAAACCAGTTAGCCTGAGTTCTCTTCTCGATGACTGTGTATCTTTCATCAGCAAAGTTTGTAGTGTAGTAGCAAACGCAGCCAGAGTTATTTGAATTAACCACCTTGCTGAAGATAAGGGAGCCATTAGCCCAGTAGCCCTTGACATCGTAGCTTGCTGAAGGCTCTAAACCGCAAACAACAACTTTAACCTGCAGGCTTGCGTTGTTGCTTGTTTCGTTGAATCTTTTTCTTGCTGCATCTTCTATGACCTTTATTGCGTAGTAGTCTCCCTCTCCGTATGAGTAAAGCTCCGTGCAACTGAAGTTCGCTGGCAGTTCGGAGGTTCCGTTCCACCAGAGGTGGAGCCATTCTGCTGCTGGTTCGAAGGTAAACACCCAAGTGCTGAATCCTCCATCATAAGTCCAGTTGAGCCATCCGTTTGCGTCAGTTGTTACCGTCGCTATCAAGGATCCGTTGCGGTAGATGTTGAATTGAGTATTCGTCAAGCCTGTTGAAATGTTAAAGCTAACTGCTTGAGAAATGTCCGAGTGCACCGTAATTGTCCATGTGTTCGTTGATGCGTCGTAGTCTGCGTCGTAGGCTTTGATTATGTCAACTGCTGGAGTTACGTACATCTCCAAAAGCTCTGATGGGTAAGCTGTGCCGTAGTCGATTAATCCGTTCGTGCCGATGAGGTTTGTTACGTTCTTGCCTATCTTGCTGCCTCCATAATGCTCGTCACCTACTGTAACTGAAGGTTCTGGTTCTGTGTATTTACGGACGATAAGATTATCAAAGGAGGGATTTCTATTTGCATCATATTGTGGTGCAAGCATACATACACCACCATCTGTATAGGTGGTGTCAGTAATCGTTTTATCATAAACTAACACACCGTTTTTGAAGACTTTTGCAGTGATGTTATCCCCAAAAGCAATAAGCACGACCTTCCATATGGCACTACCATTGGCGGACTCCGCTTTAGAGTCGAGAATAGTGAGTCCTCCAGCTTCCCATCTTCTAAATTCGATATACTGATCTCCACTACGAGGTATGTGGATGTAATAACCTACTGGTACATAATAGTTTGTATGAGCATGTCTATAGTAATTTCCACAACGAATGCCTAGGGCAGGACTGTCGTCATCATAGTTAGGTTTGATCAACACTTCAGCATAGACATTCTTTTCAACTTTTGGTGCAAGGTAAGCGTCGTATCTGGAATCGGTTCTTCCAGTTTTAATGTGCAAGCAGTAGTCGCCCTCGATGCCCGGTGATGCAAGCTCGGCGTTGTTTATCACAGAGGAGTAAATACCAATCAAATCTTCAGAGAGAATCTTCATATCTTTGTCTCCGCTGCCTGCCTCCGCATCTAACAGGAGCAAGCCCTGCTCCTCATCTCTTATAAAATCCGTTAGAGGCCCTATGTGACTGCATACACTCATCACGAATTTCACATTTCCGCTCAAATCATAGACTTTTATATATCCATCAGGCAACCAGTTTGTTTGAAGTACAATTATATAATCATCGTAAGGAAATGCGTAGCACTGCAACTCGTTCTCTTCACGTATCATTGGAACATCAAATGC
>CAZUUE010000092.1:0-4399 GCA_964623695.1 uncultured archaeon | reverse complement strand
GGACGAGAGAGGAGAGGTGGAGAAAGCTAGAAGAAGCTTTGAAAAGTGGACCTTCAGGCTTCCAGAGAACTCACTCCGTTTTCGACGAAGGCTTTATACTTGCGATGGCTGAAGGAGCCATAAGATGGGATCTACCGAGGACCGTAGAGATTCTTAGGGAGATGCCGGAATTCATGAAAGCCAAAAAGCTTCTCGACTTAGGTGGGGGGCACGGACTATACGCCTTAGCTTTTAAGGAGATAAATCCAGAACTTGATGTTTATCTCTTCGACTTGCCTCAAGTAATCAAAGTTGCAAGAAAGTTTGTTGGGAATAAGGTTAAGCTAATAGCGGGAGACTTCACAAAAGACGATATAGGCTCTAACTATGACATCATCTTTGCATCAGATGTCTTCTATCGAGGCGTTGAAGAGCTCGAATCTGTCTTGAGGAAAGTTTACTCATCCTTAAACGAGAATGGATTGTTGATAACAAAACATTGGCACATCGACAATCTGAGAGAAGATGCTACGGCTGTATTCTTTGATCTCATGTTCTCGATATTCGAAGATGTTGATAGAGTCTATTCAACCCCTGACTTTTGCGATATTCTCGAATCTTGCGGATTTTCAATCGTTGATATCTACGATGTTGGCGAATCTTACAGTCCTTCTAAGATGGTAATAGCCAAAAAGGTGGCTGGGAGGTGAATGCTATGAAGATTGTGAGGTTTGAGGAAATGGAGAAATTTAACACACCGGAAGGCATCATGAAACCGTTGTTCGCTTCAGAGAAAATTGCGGTGATACACTTAAAGATTCCTGCTGGTTTAAAAGTTGAACAACACTCACACCCAAGAGCTGGAATGATGATTCTGACGAAAGGTAAGGTCAAGCTTAATGACGTTGAGCTAAAGGCTTACGATTTGGCGTACATTCCGGCAAACTTCGAGGCTGGATTAAAGTGTGAAGAGGAAGCCGAAGCAATTCTGATCTCGATCGAACCGGGTTATAAAAGCATAGAGGAGCTAAAGTCAATTCTAAAGAAGTTCGAGGTGAAAGAATGAAGAAATTCGTAGCGATCATGTTGATAATTGCAGCATTATCTCTTGCTGGCTGTGTTCAGGAAAAAGTCGAGGAGAAAAAAGGAGGATACGTCGAGATAAAAGACATGGCCGGCAGAACTGTCAAAATCCCAGAGAAGGTCGAAAGAGTAGCGACGCTATTTCCGGCAAATCTAAGAATAATCGTAATACTTAACGCAGCCGATAGAGTAGTGGGTATCAGTAACTACTTCGACAGATATGGGGATAAGCTCGAAGATGCACTCGCATATCCAGAACTTCTAAAGGCTGAAAGGATAGGCTCCGTAAGAGAGCCGGATATGGAGAAGATTGCTGAAGTAAAGCCCGATGTTGTTTTCATTGAATCAGCATATGCTCAAATCGCTGACACAATTGAGAAGAATACAGGTGTCCCCGTCGTTTGTATAAACACCTCGATATACTCTGGAAAGTTAGACGACCTCTACAAGACGATTAGGCTCGTAGCAAAGATCCTCGGAAAGGAGAGGAGAGCCGAAGAAGTAATCGCCTACATAGACAAGGAGGTTAAAAACGTTACGAAGAGAATTGAAGATATTCCACAAGAGCAAAGACCTAAAGTATTTCTCTCGAATTGGGCCTACAGGCATGGAATTGGTTGGACTGTAAAGAACTACGCTCCCATAGACCTGATAGCAAACAACGTAGCTAAAGACATTCCGGCACACTATATGGAGGTTACAAAGGAACAGATAATTGAGTGGAATCCGGATGTTATTTTCATACACGGTTATAAAGGCAAATCGGCTGTCGATGAAATCTTGAGTAATCCAGCTCTGCAACAGGTTAAGGCCGTGAAAGATGGAAGAGTTTACGGATTATTTGGGCCATATATCGGCTACGATCCCAAGACGATAATAGTCGACTTGTACTGGGCAGCAAAAGTCCTCTATCCCGACAAGTTCAGAGATGTGGATGTGATTAAGAAGGGTGAAGAAGTATTCAAGTTCTTCTACGGAGAAAAAGGAGCAGAAGTCTTTCACGAGACTATTAAGAACAGAAGAGTGTATCTTTCACAGGAGCTGACGCCGCAATGATGAACGAAATTTACCTGAGCTACAAGGGCTTCATTAGGAAAAGGACAATCTTCGTTACTTTTTCTTTAATAATCTTGATGTTTGCCTCGATATACTCACTGTGCGTTGGATCTTCGCAACTCGATGTCGAAACTGTCATTCTAGCCTTGACAGGAAAAGCAACTGAAAAAGCTGAGAACATTATCTGGAACATAAGATTGCCAAGGGTTTTGATGGCTGTAGTGGCTGGAGCAGGATTGGCTTTATCCGGATTGATAACTCAAACAGTCCTGAGAAATCCTCTTGCATCTCCGTTCACATTGGGAATTTCCTCCGCAGCGGCTTTTGGTGCAGCTTTAGCAATAGTCTGCGGAGCTGGCGTTATACTTAAAACGGCCCTCGGCGGATTTCAAATTACTCATTTTCACATCGTTATTCTTAGCGCATTCATCTTTTCACTTATCGCAACGTTTGCAATTCTCACACTCTCGAAAATAAAGGGAATGTCCCCTGCTGTTACCGTGTTAGCCGGACTTGCAATTCTATTTCTCTTCTCGGCCGCTACGTCACTTGTACAATACTTTGGCACAACTGAGCAGGTAGCGGCGATCGTATTCTGGTTATTTGGAAGTCTTTCAAAGACAACTTGGCTCAGCTTCAAGGTGATGTTCTTGGTGTTTTTTGTGTGTTTATTTATCACCTATAAGTGGTGTTGGAAGTTTAACGCTCTCTATCTGGGTGATGAGATTGCAAAAAGCTTAGGTGTTGACGCAAAAAAGTTGAGGTTGATCGGAATGGTCATGGCGTCGCTTCTAACAGCAACTGCTGTTTCTTTCCTTGGAGTCATAAGCTTTGTGTGCTTGGTTTCGCCGCACATAGCCAGACTTGCCTTAGGTAGTGATCATATGTATTTAATCCCTTCATCGTGCTTAATTGGTGCTTGTATATTACTTTTAGCAGATACGGCTTCAAGAACTCTGTTTCTACCTTTGACACTACCGGTTGGAATACTCACGTCATTTTTGGGCGTCCCTCTGTTCATTTACCTCATCATAAAAAGAGGGGGGAGAACCGTATGGGGGTAAAGGTTGAGAACATCTCGTTTAGTTATGGGAAACTTCAAGTGCTGGATGATGTAACCATAAATGTGAAAGAGGGAGAAATCGTCTGTTTGCTCGGACCAAATGGTTCCGGCAAATCAACGCTTCTTAAATGCATACTTGGCGTACTAAAACCCCAAAGAGGTAGGATAATAATAAATGGAAGCGAAATATCCGACTTAGATCCACTCGAAATCGCCAAGTTAATCGGTTATGTTCCCCAAGTAATTGAGCAGACTTTTCCGATGACTGTGTTTGAGACAATTCTAACTGGTCGCCTTCCACACCTGACTTGGATGCCCAAACTCTCTGACCTTGAAGCTGTTAGAAGCGTAATGAAGATCCTAAACATAGAAGAATTGGCTTGGAAGAGTTTAAACGAGCTAAGTGGTGGTCAGAGACAGAAAGTGCTTTTAGCAATGGCTTTAGTAAAGGAACCTTCTATACTTCTCCTGGATGAACCGACGAGCAACCTCGACCTGAACAACCAGCTCGAAGTGATGGATGTAATAAGTGATCTTGTGAGAAATCAAGGGGTTACGGCGATTGTAGCTTTGCACGACTTGAATTTAGCATTGAGGTATGCAGATAAAGTTGTGGTCATGAAGGATGGAAAAGTTGTAGTTAACGGCAAACCTATCGAAGTGCTTAAAGAAGACGTGATAGAGCGCGTTTACGGTGTAAAAGCAGTTGTTAAACGTGAAAATGAGCTAAAGTATGTGATTCCGTTGGAGAGGTGTGGAAATGCTCGGTAAGAATATGAAAGATGTTTTAAGAAGAAATATTTGTTACCTTGCAACCTCAACCAAAGATAGAAAGCCGAGAATGATTTTAGTAGGGTTGTTAAGCCAATAGACGATTCATGAAGTCTTCTCATAGATGTAAGGATGAACGAGACGAGGAAGAATCTTGAGAAGAATGATATGGTAGCTCCTACGGTGACAGATGTTAAAAGGCTTGGAGCTTATCAGTCTAAGAGCAGAGCAAAAGTTGTAAATGCATGCAAGCTCTTCGATAGGCTGCAAAGCTCGTTAAAGAGAGAATGGAGGGGCAAGAGAGATACTCTGAGACGACTTCGTAAGCGCCTACAATTCTCGAAGGCTAACTTCTCCCTTAACGTTCTCATGCTTGAGATATATCAGAAGCTTATCGCCCGGCTTAACCTTCAGAATTGTATTCTTATGCCTCTCGGGAACTCCCCA
>CAZUUE010000091.1:0-4403 GCA_964623695.1 uncultured archaeon | reverse complement strand
CCCATGTATTTTGTTGTTTTGTTTTAGTATAAATAGTTTTGCTCAAGACTATAATATAATATGATGCTTTTCGTTCACACCGTCAGTACACTTAATTTTCAGCAGAGCAAAAGAAAATAGTAAATATCGTAAGGATTTAAAGTTTTGCAATGAGAAGAGCTAAGCTCGTCAACGACGTTGTCGATCTCGTGCCAATAATGCACATGTTCTCAACGACAGTCTATAAGAACGTTTACACGGCACTCCTAGATGGATGGCACACCATGTGCGAGCTGAAGGAGAAGTTTGGGGATGGTGTGGAGGAGGCTTTAAAGATTCTTAAGAGCGCTGGCATGCTCGAAGTCAGGTGGAGAATGCCGAAGGATCCTGCTGGGAAACCTGAGAAGGAGTATCATGTGACGTATACGCATCTGAATGCGAGCTTTTATGTCTCTCTGATAGAACTCAACAAGGTTTTGGAGATAATATTCATGCCTGATGATGAATTTGAGGAACTTGTGAAGGATATAATGGATGAGATAAGAGCAGGTAGGATGAGCGTTCAGCATATAAGCAGGGAACTAAAGCTCGATCCGATCGTTGTTAGGGCAATCGCAAAGAGATCTTTGAAGTTGAACCTTAAGGGGAACATAGTAGAGATATCTAAAGAGGTTGAGATATGATAAAGGAGATACTTGACAGGTTTAGATGGCATCCAGATTACGAGATCGAGAGAGTTGTCGTGGTTTACATTGACAGACCAAAGGGAACGTCTGAGCTTAGAGGAGACGAGATCGAGAAGGTTGGATATAAGTTCCTCTATTTGAAATCTGGATTGATGATACCAATTCACAGAATCGTTGAAATAAGGTACGATGGGGAGGTTGTTTGGAGGAGATGAGGGCGAGATTTGATAGGGATATGGATCCTCTCGCATTAAAACTGACCAGCTCGATCGATCACGATGCTAACATATTCTACTACGACATACTCGTTGACATGGCTCATGTACTGGGGTTGATGAGATGCGGTTATCTGAGCAGGGATGAGGTTAGGGAAATAGTTAGGGCTCTTTTGGAGATAAGGGAGAAGGGACTCGATGAAGAAGGTGAAGACGTTCATGAGGCGATAGAGAAGGCTGTTACGAAAAGAACTGAAGCTGGAAAGAAGATGCACACGGCGAGAAGCAGAAATGACGAAGTTGCAACGTGCTTGAGGATGTTTGCGAGAGATAAACTCCTTTCAATAGCTCAGGCAGTTTTAGAGCTTAGGGGAGTTTTGATAGATAGAGCTGAGGAGAACTTGGATGTGATAATGCCCGGTTTCACCCACCTTCAATACGCGCAGCCAACAAGACTCTCCCACCATCTCTTATCTTACCACGACATGTTGAAGAGAGACTTCGACAGGATAATGTCAGCCTTTTCAAGGGTAAACCTGTCTCCCCTGGGTTCATGTGCGTTTGCAGGGACATCTTTTAAGATAGATAGAGACTACACGGCAAAACTCTTAGGATTCGATGGTATAGTTGAGAACAGTTGCGATGCTGTTTCAAGTAGGGACTTTCTGATAGAGTCCGTTTTCGTCTCAACATCCTTAATGCTAACCTTGAGCAGGATTTGTGAGGAGATTGTTCTCTGGTGTTCCGAGTTTGAGTTCGTTGAGATACCGGACGAATTCGCATCTACATCGTCGATAATGCCGCAGAAGAAGAATCCAGATGTTGCCGAACTGATAAGAGCCAAGGCCGGAAGGTGCATGGGAAATCTAATTTCGGTCATGTCGATTTACAAAGGACTTCCGTTAACGTACAACAGAGACTTTCAGGAGATGAATCCATCCATGTATTCGACCTTGAACATAGCCGAGCTTTCGACCTTAGTTATGGTTAGAATGTTGTCTGGGATAAAGTTTAAAGGTGACGTTATGATGGAGAAGGCATCGAAAGGATTTTCTATGGCGAGCGAGATAGCTGATAGACTTGCGAAGGCTGGAATACCGTTCAGAGAAGCTCATAGAATAGTCGGAAGGGCTGTTGCCGAAGGTGACCTGAGCAAAGTTGAGGAGGTTGTGAGGAGTCTCGGTTACGAGATAGACCTGAAATTTGAAGTAATAGATGTTGTGGATGGAAGGATAAGCGTAGGTGGAACTTCGAGATCTGAAGTTGAGAGGATGATAAGTGATAGGAGGAAATCTATCGAGGAGGATTTGAATGTATTAATTAAAAGGATCGAGAGAGTCTGCTCTGGTCTTGAGAGGTTGCATTCCGAAGTCGAATCCGTTCTCTCTTAACCTCTCTCCCTCAGGGGAATGTATCTCTTATTCCTCTCTCCTGTGTATAGTGCACGTGGTCTCATCAGTCTGTTGTTCATGTACTGTTCGATTATGTGTGCAGTCCACCCAGATATCCTACCCATTGCGAATATAGGGATGTAGAGATCTTCGGGTATCCCAAGACATGCGTAGACGCATGCAGAATAGAAGTCTACATTTGGCAGAAGGTTCTTGTGCTTGTAAACTGCCTTTGCAACCTCCTCGGCAATCTCAAACCACTTAGAATCCTTAACCTTTGCCAACTTCTTAGCAAGGTTTCTGAGCTCTATCGTCCTCGGATCCATGACACCCCTGTAAACCCTGTGACCGAATCCCATTATCCTCTCCTTCCTCTCAAGCTTCTTCAAAACGTACTCCTCCGCCCTCCAAGGTACGGCGATCTCCCTGAACATCTCCATTACCTTCTGTGCGGCTCCACCGTGCAAAGGCCCCATGAGCGTTCCTGTTGCAGCTACAACGCAAGCGTACATGTCTGCAAGCGTCGAAGCTGCAACCCTTGCCGCGAAAGTTGAGGCGTTGAGTTCGTGATCGGCATGAAGTATCAGATCGACATCCAAGGCTTTTGACTCTATCTTATCTGGAACATCACCCCTGAGCATGTATAGGAAGTTCTCGGCATGGTTCAAATCTGGGTTGGGGTGAACGAGGTTCAGTCCGGATCTTATCCTGTGGAAGTAGGCTATTATCGTTGGGATCTTTGCTATCAAACTCTTGGCCTTCCTTATGCTCCTCTCGTAGTCTATGAAGTGTCTCTCCATGTCCATCGAACCCAGGTAAGATATTGCTGTTCTCAAAACCACCATTGGGTGAGTGAAGGGTGGAAGGTGTGTCAGAAGTCCTATTATCTGGGCCGGAAGTTCTCTCAAATCCTTAAGCTCTTCCTCAAACGCCCTAAGCTCCCTCTTACTCGGAAGCTCTCCGAATAGGAGTAGGTATGCAGTCTCTTCGTATGTCGAGTGTCTTGCGAGTTCATGAATGTCGTATCCTCTGTACTCCAAGACAGCCTTACCGTCTTCTATGTCAACTCTGCTTATCGAACTCTTGCAAGCCAAGACACCCTCTAACCCCTCCTTTATCATAAGCCTTCACCCCTCTTAACGATCTTACTCTTGAGTATCTCAACATTTAAATCTTCGGCAACCTCCTTTAGCATAACCTTGACTTTTGACGTGACAGACTTCTCATCGATTATTATGTAACTCGCATCGCTTATCTCAACAGCTTTCTTAACTATTTCGGGATTCAGATATGGAAATGTGTATTTTGCAAAGTTGTGCCCAAACGTGAACTTAGTAGATACGATTATTTCAGTCTGTCTTGGGACGTAGTGAGTACCTCCAATCCCAACCGCTATCGGCCAATCCCTCCTTTCATCTCTTATGGCCTTTACCATGCAGTCCGCAACTATCTCGCCCGCAGTTTCATCCCTCCACTCCTTCTCTGTCGAACCGATCTCGTAGAAGGCGGATGGTGTTTCTATCTCCGATGGGCCGTGATGGGTGGCTTCGAGCGTGAACTGGAATTCAATCTCGTTTATCCTTTTCATAAGAGCTAGAACGTAGTTCTTCATTGTTATCGGGGATGGCCTTGCAAGAGAATAAGGCTTTCCACCGTACTTCGCTTCTCCAACGTTCCCAGAAACGTGAACGGTTAAAATTTTTCTTTCATCCTTGCTACTGTGTCTCGAAGCGAATAAAATCTCCTCAAATTTTAATCCCATCCTTCTCAATCTTTCGTCGAGATGATCTGCATATATTAAACTCTCGTCTATCTCTATCAGCCCGATATCTTCTGTGAAGTAGAGTTCGTAATCGCCAACCTTTGTCCTTTCAAAATCGAGCATCGTTAGTATGTTGTTCTTTATGTTGATCGACGCTTGATCTCTTGAGCTGCAAACTATGAGGTGCATGGAAACTTTTGAACTCTACGTTTATTTGATTTTGGGATTGGGATTATGGTAAGATGATCCTAAATGACGGTATTGACAAATTAACTAGGCAGAGCAACATTTTTAAATTGTCCCTCTATTTACATTTAGGGGGCCCGTGGCTCAGCATGGATAGAGCGACGGCCTTCTAAGCCGTAGGTCG
>CAZUUE010000090.1:0-4459 GCA_964623695.1 uncultured archaeon | reverse complement strand
CGAGAAAGTCTACTCCCTTAAAATCCTCGTCAAAAGTTGCAATCTTCTTTATCCCATAGTATCTACAGGTCGCCGCTATAAGAGCATCGTTAGGAAGTAAACCATAACTCCTAATCATATCAAACATTTCTGAATAGCTCACGGGAGCTAAAACGACAATCTTTAACGTGTCTAAAAGACTTAAAATATCGGAGATAACTTCATCCGCTATTTGCTTAACAGTATTAGGATTTTTCCTCAAATAAGTTAGTAAGTCATAGTGTTTGCTTATACCTGTTATATCTTTTGCTCGCTCCTTTATTAAGACATAGGTAACCTCTTCGATTACATTCGTAGATGTAACAAGTGCTCCCTTTAGTTTTCCAAAAACATCTACACCATCTACGAAAAATGCTAAGAATACTGAACTGTCAATGAAGATGGCTTCTCCTGTCATAAATTTCATCCCTCAGCTCTTGTAAGTTTACTTTCCTCTTACCATATTTCCCCCTTAAGTGACTAATATCCTCTACAATCTCCACTTTCACTCTTTCTCCCTCTTTCAATTCTACCTTTTGCAGAGGCTTAAGTACTCCACCCTCATAAACAACTTCTATTACCTTACCCATAATTGACGCTCTGCTATAGAGGATTATTAATCTTCTCATGCTTCTGCTGGACGTGATAACATAATCAAAAATTTTAAAGTTTAAAAATAAACTTAAGAGATGATACGGGATCTGGTAAGAGAACTGAGAATATTTGAGAGAAACAAAGTACCGGAAGAGATAAAGATCCTGACATGCTATCTACTTCCAAACATCATCTTTCAGGAGAACTACTGGAATATTATCTGAATAGCATTCCGTTTCATACAACGCCGTAAGGAGATGAATAAAAAAGAAAAGATAGGAGAGAGGTTGCCAATTGCTACGGAGAAAAAGGAATTTGATGGCAATGGATGAAACGGTTGTTAAAACAAACAAAAAGAATCATTTCATTTATTCAGCTGTAGATATTGAGAGGAACGAGATAATTCTGATGAGAGTTTACCTAACAAGAAACTGGCTTATAACAAGATCTTTCATCAAGAGAGTGCTGAAGTACTGCGAAAATAAGCCTAAATTTGTCATTGATAGAGCTTCATGGCTGATTGAAGCTCTTAAGAGTCTTAAGCTGGAATACAAGCACGAGGGGTTTCGGGAAAAGATGTTTGGTTGAATCAGTGCTTTCGTCTTTCAAACAGCAAATAAAGATGTTCTTTTGTTCGATCACTGCCAAAAAACAGTTAGATGTTGAATCTATTCTGTAAGCTTTTCATGTGGTAATATAATCATTTCCCATCTAAAAAGCTTAATGAGAATGAGAATAGTTTAAATGAAATATGTATTTATTAAAAATATTACTTACCTCAATATATATTAAGATATATTGAAAAGTTAAGAAAATTGAATGAATAAAAACACAGATCGAGCAAGTTAAAAGGATAAAATCTACAACCTTAGGTTTTCTAACTAAGACTATCCTCTTATTCAAATCGAAACCCCTTGAGTAGAGGGACTCAGCTATGGAAAAAGACCTCAAGATCAAAACGGACGTAAAAGCCTTTAAGAGGTTTGCATACTTCTTAAAACCTCTCGATTCGATCGACAGAACTGATGAGATGTTCTGCAAATCTGTAAAGGCTATACGCAAAAACCTCATGGATATGCAAATCGCATAAGCTATTTTCGGGGGTATTCTGAAGAACATAAGGGCGTAGGCAATCTCCTCGGGCTTTAAGCCTAAAACCAAAAATCCAAGCGTTATCAAGGCTATGAAAGTTGGTATCTTCTCAATACCACCGAGCAAAAGGCTCCAAAGAACGAAGAACGCTATCAGAGGAGAAGTGAAAACCAATCCAACTAAAACCCTTCCCCTTGAGAACAAGACGGCTATTGCAGTAACTAAAAGTGAAACATCTAATCTAAAAGAATGCAGTGAACTGCATAGCAGAAAGATCGATAAAAGCGTTGTCCTTGCCTCCAAATCAAAGTTCGACAACGACATCGCACCACTCCAAGATCTCGTGATCGTGCGTTGCCATAACAACAGTCTTACCCAACTCCCTCGCAACTTCGAACAGTCTGTATTTAAAAACGTAATCCTGTCCAGCGGTGGGCTCATCCAAAAGAACGATGTCTCCTCTGAATGCCTTTGCTATCGCAACCCTCTTCGCTTGACCAAAGCTCAACGAGTGAGGATGTCTATTGGCAAATCTTTCAAGTTCAAAAACCCTCACCATGTCCTTGCCAATCTCTTCCAAGACGCTATCTGCGAACAGATGGTAGTTTGGATTAGACAAACACAAACCGACCTTACCTTTAACATCTACTCTGCCACTCCAAGGCTTCAGTATTCCAGATATGAGCTTTAAAAGGGTTGTCTTACCGCATCCGTTCTTGCCTATTATAGCACAGATCTCTCCTCTGTTGACCTCAAACGTAACGTCCTTAAGCAGTAGCCCATCGTAGCCAAAGCATAGATCTTCAACTCTCAAAACCGTATCATCTCCACATCTGATTTTTGGTATCTTCAGATTCCATTCCCTAAAACTTGAAACCCTACCTTCCTCAAGCCATAAGAAATCGAAACCTTTACTGAACTCCAACCTGTGTTCCGACAGTATCACAACCTCAGAGTTCTTGAGCAAGAGTCTCAAGACATCCTTTGCAAAGCTTGGATGTAGATTTGCGAAAGGTTCATCCAACGCAACGAAATCGCTACTGAGCAAGGCACAGGCTATCGTGACAAGTCTCTTTTCACCATCTGAAAGTCTGTGAACGTCTTTACTTAGTTCGATCCCCAACCTCTTCGCAACTCTCTCAACATCGCTCAGATCTTTGCCAACCTGACAAGCATGAATCGCAAGCTCGTCAAAGACAGTGTTAAATATGATCTGTTCATCTGCATTCTGAAATACCAAGTAAGGTCTTTCAATGATTTTAACGATCCCATCGAGCTTTCCACCGTAAAAATCTGGAATTAAGCTGTTGAAAACTCTAAGCAGTGTCGACTTTCCACTTCCGGTTAGCCCACCTATGAACGTGTTTTCCTCTATCTTTAAGTCTATCCCTTTCAAAGCCTTTACACCGTTTGGATAGGTGTAACTGACGTTTTTAAGGCAGATCATATCCCCTCTCCTTCAAAAGTCTGTGAACGTATTTAAACACAACCAAAGCCAAGACGTGATCCATCATCAAGTCCTGGGGAACGAAAACGAGCACAGTTGCAAAGAAGACAGCCCAAAACGGTTCTAAGTTCAATCCGAACATCCCAGCAACCTTCATGCACCATCCCAATAATCCTTTGCTCCCGCTTGCCCAAAGCCAGAAGACGTAGAAACCGAAAAGGTATAGAGGAACGACAGCCAAAACGCTTCCAAGCCACAGTAATGCCATTTCTCCCTTACCACCGCTCCTCCACACAATCCTTCTGATCGATCCCATAATGAAGGCTGAAACCGGGAACATCCAAAGATAGCCAGCTGTATATCCGAACAAGACACCCAAACCCCCTCCTCTTGCACTTGCCGGAAATCCTAAGGCTATCATGGCTAAGTAGAGTAGCTGTGGTAGAAAGCCGTATTTGCCTAAGAGAAGTCCAGAAAGTATGATAGCAAAGTTTTGCACGGTGTAAGGTATCAGACCGATGTAGAACTTTATTTGAGCACTCAAAGCCGTCAACACCGACAAAGCGCAAACCAAAGTGAACGTGACATACTTGTTAACCATGATTAAAAATTGGTTAACATCTTGATTTAAAATTTTTGTCAGACAACAGATTTCAACACGTAAAATACAGCAATACCAAATCCAATCGTGAGAAGCATGTTTTTACTTCTCCAAGCAACTAAAAACGTCAGAATTCCAGCCAAAACCTTCAAGTCAGATGTTACGAGTTCTGAAAAAACTATTGCGGAGAATATCGAGATCGGTATGTATCTCATGATTAGATTGGGCTTTATCGGTTTTAGCATAGGCAGTAGACGTGGTAAGAAAGTTACAATAGCCATACCGACTATAACCGCTGTGATCTCCACTCGTAAACACCCCCTACAAGACAACCGACTAAGCAGGCTAAAATTATGTTCCAACCCTTCGGCAAAGAACCCAGCAGAATTGCTACGATACCAGCTACGACAGCCACGACAACGTCAAACCTCTTTTCAACACTTGCAGTCGCTATGAATATGAATAAAGCCACCAAACAAAACGAGAAAACGTCCACAAGGCTTAAAGGGATTAAATAGCCGAAGAGTAATCCGATTAAAGTTCCCGATACCCATGAGATGTAGCAGAATGCGTTTAGCTTGAGGTTGTACAACCAGTTGGCTTTTCCCTCTCTAAACCTTTTAACAGCTATGGGGTTCAGCTTACATAGGCGTGGTAAGCCTATGTAAGCCTTGGGACACATCAACCTCAACTCTCTCTGGGTTCAT
>CAZUUE010000089.1:0-4477 GCA_964623695.1 uncultured archaeon | reverse complement strand
AAGCATGTTTTGGTATGATTATATAATAAATGCTTTTCGTTCACACCGTCAGATCTTTAAATTCTTTGCCGATATTTCCTACTCTCTGATGCCATATCACACTCAAGATATGCCACCAGCTTTGCTATTCACACTGTCAGTTAGTTACATTTTTAACACTCGATATTAAATTGTAAGGATGATCAAAGTTTACATCGAAACCTACGGATGCACAATGAATCAGTCTGATTCGGATATAATAAGGGGGATCATTTCCAAGAACTTCAAGTTAGTTGAGAGTGTAAACGATGCAGATGTCGTTGTCATAAACTCGTGTGGTGTTGTTGATTTCACAGAGAGGAAGATTATAAAGAGAGCTGAAAGCTTAAGGAGGGAAGGTAAGATCGTGATAATGGCAGGTTGTTTACCGAAGATCTCGACAAAGAGATGCCTGGAAGTTTCAGATGGATTGATAAGTCCCGATAACGTTCATCTGGTTGATCTTGCAATTAAATCAGCTTTAAATGGTGAAAAACTTGTAAGGATAGATAAATCTAGCTTGGACAAGTCTGAAATGCACAATCTTAAGATGAGATTGAAGAAAAATGCGATAGCTATAGTTTCGATATCCGAAGGTTGTATCGGTAAGTGTTCGTTCTGTGCAACGAGATTTGCAAGGGGAAGGTTAAGGAGTTTCAGGCTTGAGAAGATAGTTGAAGAGGTCGAGGCATGCGTAAGGATGGGCTTCAAGGAGATACAGATGACATCACAAGACACCGGAGCTTACGGACTCGATAAAGGTAGATACATGCTTCCCGACCTTCTAAGAGCTGTGAGTAAAATCGAAGGAGAATTCAGGGTTAGGGTGGGTATGATGAACCCTCATCATGCCATTTTGATGCTCGAAGATCTGATAGACGCCTTTGAAGACGAAAAGATATACAAGTTCATACATGTCCCAGTTCAGAGTGGAGACAACGAAGTTCTGAGAGATATGAAAAGAGATCACAGTGTAGAAGATTTTTTAGAGGTTGTGAGATCGTTCAGAAGGAGATTTAAAGATGTCATGGTTTCAACAGACGTTATAGTTGGATTTCCAACCGAAAGCGAAGAATCCTTTTGGAAGACCTACGAACTCATAAGACAAGTCAAACCCGACATCGTAAACATAACCAGATTTTCAAAGAGACCATTCACGCAAGCTTACAGGCTAAAGGAAATTCACGGATGGATAGTTAAAGAGAGATCCAGGAAGTTGACATCCCTAACCAGAGAGATCGGACTTGAGATAAACAGAAGATTCATAGGAAAGGAGTTGAGGGTTTTGATAACGAGGGATGGAAAAGATGGAACAAAACTTGCAAGATCAGACTCGTACAGACCAGTAGTCGTTAAGGATGGAAAGATAGGAGAGTTTGTCGATGTCAGGATAGTTGACTGTTCCTTCAATTACTTAAGCGCAAATCGTTTAAGTTGCATGGGGGATTATCTGCATGCTCGACATACTTAAGGTGACGGCAAAGGAAGGAGTTAGATTCATCGAAAAACACGATTTTGTTAGGATATACACGCATTACGATGCGGATGGAATTACTTCTGGTGCAATCTTGGCTGTTTCTCTTGCCAGGATTGGCAAGGACTTTCACGTTAGGTTTTTGAAGGGTTTGAACGAAAATGTAGAATTTGAGAAGGACGATTTGATCATACTTTCTGACATGGGTAGTGGTTATCCCGATTTGGTTTCACAGATAGAATCGGATGTCATAATAGTTGATCACCACATACCGGTTGGGAAGATAGAGAAGGAAAACTTGGTTCACATAAATCCTCATCTGGCTGGATTGGATGGGACTTACGAGCTTTCCGCAAGTGGAACTGCATACGTATTTGCAAACGTCTTGGGTGACAACAGAGATCTGGCTGGACTTGCTTTGGTCGGAGCTATGGGTGACAAACAGAAGATGATAGGAGGAAACGCTGAAATTCTAAAAGAAGGCTTGAGTTACGGTTGTTTAGAATTGAAGAAGGGTTTGAGCTTGCATTCTATAAAGTTGAGAGATGCCCTTATCTACTCAATCGAACCTTTCCTGGATTTTTACAAGAAGGATGAAGAACTGGATGAATTTTTGAATTGTGTTGGGTTAGATGGGGATAAGAATGTTGAAGATTTGAGTGATGAGGAGTTGTACAGACTTTCAAACGCAATAGCTCTCAGACTTCTAAGGTTAAACGCATATACGGGTGTATTTAGGGATATGATGGAGAGAGGTATAGTTTTAAAGAGGGAAGTTATAAAGAACGCCGTCACGATGTGTGACGTTGTAAATGCGTGTGGTAGGATCTCTGCATGTAGCATTGGATTTGCCATATGTTTAAAGGATTCAAGGTTTCTTGAAAAGGCTTTTGATATATGGAGGAGATACACAGTTGAGATTTTGGAGAAGGTCGAGAAGTTTAGAGACCAGATAAGAGAAGGTTTCTGTATAAGGTACTTGATAGTTGAAGACGATACCGTAAGTCCACTTGCAACGATATTCTCGCGCTATCTCTATCCAGACAAGCCTTTCATAGCGATAAGCATAAAGGGTGAGAGGGCAAAGGTTTCTGCGAGGAGTAACAATCAGATAAAGATCAACGTAGCTGATGTTATGCAGAAGGCCAGTGAGAAGGTTGGTGGGAGGGGAGGGGGGCACAGTGTAGCTGCAGGGGCCATAATTCCATCAGACAAGGTTGAGGAGTTTGTGAGCGAGGTTGACAGGTTATGCTGTTTGCAAGGTTAAGGTTGAATTTGGAGTTTGCAGATTTGATACATGAAGCTTTAAAGCCCGATGACATGGAGTGGTGTTACACGTATTTGAAGGATGGACATCTCTTCATTGAGATAAAGACTGAAAAGATTGGGGCGATGATAAACGCATTGGAAGATTACTTCATAAATCTCAAGGCCTTGCAAAGTGTTATAAATGTCCTGAAAGATTTCAATCTATGAGGATTTTGGTCTGTCCGATGTGCGGTTCAACCGATGTCAAGCTCGACGTTGGAGGATACACTGGAAAGTATGCGTGTAAGAAGTGTGGATATGTCGGTAGCCTTATCTTAGAGATGAGCGAGGATGAATACAGGGATTTTAAGGAAAAGTTAAAGACAAAACCTTATGATTAACATTTTAGGATATCGATCTGTCGATGCTTAATTCAAATTGACGATCAACATCATTAACTCATTTTTGAGAAACATCTCAAAAATTATAAATAATGAATCGAACTCTTCTGAGTATGCACGATGTTGTATCGGATATACAAAACTCTAAGCCAGTCGTAATTTACGATGATGATAAATCTGTTTTGGCAATTCCTGCGGAAGCTGTGAGAGGTGAAGTCGTTAAGATGATAATGAAGAACTGCGATGAGATAAGGGTAGCTTTGCCGTGGAAGAGGATAGTTGAACTGGGATTAAACAGGTTTAAGATCTTTGACGGGAACGCCATACCTCTAGACTTCAAAGCTATGTCGGCTGAAGATAGGGCGGAATTCATAAGACTCCTTGCAGGAGGAAATATAAATTCTGAAGATTTGATATATCCCGGAAGGATATTCGTTGAAGAGGCTAAGGAAGGAGGAGTCCTGGAGAGACCAGCATTTGGAGAAGCGAGCTTAGATTTAGCTAGACTATCGGGATTTAAGCTTGCCGGCGTTTATGCGACGCTCATCGATGAGGGTAGGATTGCTGGAAGAGATTTTGGTCTTTCTTTTGCCAAGAAAAACGGCTTGAAGGCTGTAAGCATAAACGAACTGATAGAGCACAGATTAAAGAATGAGAAGTTGGTTGAAAGGGTCGTGAGTGCTACTCTTCCAACGAAGTTTTACGGGACGTTTAAGGCTTACGGATACAAGACACCACTTGGGGAGATAATAGCACTTGCAAAAGGGAAGGTCGATGAGGGAACCGTTCTCGTTAGAGTTCATTCCGAATGTTTAACCGGAGATGTCTTTCATTCACTTCGCTGTGACTGTGGTGAACAGCTTGAGAGATCCTTAAAGAAGATAGATAAAGAGGGGAAAGGTGTTCTGATTTACATGAGAGGTCATGAAGGGAGGGGGATTGGTCTAATAAACAAGCTCATAGCTTACAAGTTGCAGGAGGAAGGGAAGGATACGGTTGAGGCAAACGTCGAGTTGGGATTTCCACCAGATTTAAGGAGTTACGGGATCGCAGCGCAGATACTGATGGATTTGGGTGTCAAATCCGTTAAACTCATGACGAACAATCCCGAGAAGATTGAAGAGTTGAAGAAGTATGGGTTTGAAGTCGTTAGAGAACCAATAGAGGTAGAACCAGTTGAAGAGAACAAAAGATATCTTAAGGCCAAGGTTGAAAAGTTGGGACACATGATGTGTATAAATGACTGAAAAATTTTTAATCCCTCTGCTTGTAATACAGTTGTGGCCCGGATAGCTCAGGGGTAGAGCGCAGGACTGTGGATCCTGTCGTCCCGGGT
>CAZUUE010000088.1:0-4501 GCA_964623695.1 uncultured archaeon | reverse complement strand
TTGCAAGGGAGCTTGGAACACCACTTTACGTAACTTCAAAGTCAAAACTTGAAGATAACATAAAAGCATATAGATCCTCTTTCTTAGATGCGGAGATACTGTACGCAGTCAAGGCTAACAACAATTTAACAATAATGAGGATTGTTGCAAAAAACGGCTTTGGAGCAGATGTTTTCAGCGGTGGGGAGCTTTACATGGCTAGGATTGCTGGATTTCAATCTGACAAGATACTGTTCAATGGAAACTCCAAGTGTGATGATGAGATAGAGATGGGAATCGATTGTGATGTGAAATTTAGCGTAGATAGCCTTGATGAACTGTACACGATCTCAAAGATAGCTGAGAGGAAAAACAAAGTTGTAGAGATAGCTTTCAGGGTAAATCCAGATATAGATCCAAAGACGCATCCAAAGATCGCAACTGGATTAAAAACATCGAAGTTTGGAATACCTTGGGAAAAATCGGTTAAAGCTTACGAAATATCACTTAAACTTCAGAACGTTAAGCCCGTAGGTATTCACTGTCATATAGGGAGTCAGATAAAGGAGATAGAGCCTTTCAAAGAAGCTTTAAACAAACTATTCGATCTATCGATTGAACTCGAAAAGATCGGCGTCGAATTGAAGTTTTTGGATGTTGGGGGTGGATTGGCGATAGATTACACCGGTGAAGGTGCGCCAACTCCAAAGGATCTTGCGGATTCAATTATACCTGTGTTTAAAGATAGAAAGCGAGATCTTAGTTCTGATCCAAAACTCTGGATCGAACCTGGGAGAAGTATAGTTGGCAATACAACAATTCTGCTTACAAGAGTTAACGCTGTGAAGGATAGGTTTATTGCGGTGGATGCAGGATTTAACATCTTGATTCGTCCTGTTCTTTACGATGCTTATCACAGGGTTGTCGTTGCAAACAAGATGGACAAACCTGCCAGAGAGATCTATACGATCGTTGGACCGATATGCGAAAGTGGTGATATACTTGCAAGAGATAGGAAACTTCCAGAGGTTGAGAAAGGTGATTTAATTGCCATACTTGACACGGGAGCTTACGGATTTGTGATGAGCAGTCAATACAACGGAAGACCGAGATGTGCTGAAGTTTTGGTTGATGGAGATAGATGGTTTGTAATAAGAGAAGCTGAAAGCTACTGTGATTTGATAGCCAAGCAAAAGATTCCAGGCTATCTGTTATGAACATCGTCGTGATGGGTCCGGCTGGTAGCGGAAAGAGCACTTTTGTTAAGAACTTCTCCGATTACTTAAAAGATTACGATGTAAAAGTCGTAAACTTGGATCCGGCATCCGATCCAATTTATGATGCCAACAGAGATGTTAGAGACTTCGTTAGGACTGAAGAAGTCATGAAGAGATACGGATTGGGGATAAACGGGGCACTTATGAAATCCATCGATCTTACACTGGAGTTCATAGACGATCTTTTGGTTAAGGGTGATTATGTAATCTTCGATACACCTGGACAGATGGAACTGTTCTTGTATAGTAAGTCTGGACTTAAGATAGCTGAGACAATTGCAAGATACGATTGGAGCGTATGTCTGTTCATAATCGATTCCGAGGTTGCTTCAACTCCAGAAAACTTTGCTTCTATAATTGCACAGAATGCTGTGATATCCTTGAGACTCTCGATGCCAACGATAACAGTATTCAACAAATGCGATTTGATAGATCTGAAGTTGGATAAAATCTTTGAAGGTTTGAGAGAAGTTGGGGGTGTGTTAGGTGAAATAGTTGAAGTTCTCATGGCTTTAATCGATTATACGACTGTAAAGTTCAGAATCGTTAAGGTTTCAGCTCTAAAGAAGATAGGATTCGATGACGTTTTTTCAGTGATAAGTGAAGTGTTCTGTTCGTGTGGGGATATAAGCTAAGAAAGCTTTTTAAAGATATTTTAAAACACTGATTAATGGCTGAAAAGATCGACAAGCTCGATATAAAAATACTCATAGAGCTTCAAAAGGATGGTAGGAGGAGTTTGAGAGAGATTGCGGAAAAGCTTGATGTGGCCGAAGGGACTGTTTACAATAGGATAAACAAGCTTAAGAAGATGGGTGTCGTAGAGAACTTTATCCCGATAATAAACCACTCAAAGCTTGGATTCGATTTAACTGCTATAATTGGAATATCCGCCGAGGGCAGGCATCTGATCGAGCTTGAAGAGATACTTGCAAAAGAACCAAACGTAACTGCGGTTTACGATGTTACCGGTGAGTTTGATGCAATCGTGGTTGCAAAGTTTAAGACGAGAGAAGATCTCAATGCGTTTGTGAAGAGGATAATTGGTATGAAACATGTAAAGAAGACATATACGATGTTGGTTTTAAACGTCGTGAAAGAAACTCATGCCATTGAACTTGAAAAGTTAGTTGAAAAGGTTTTGGGATGATGTAACGATCGCATAGAATTGAAAGTTTGAAGTGACCATGTTAAATTCTAAATTCTAACGAATCGAATTAGAGTGTTGCTAAAAGTTGAAGATTTAAATAATACTGATTAAAACTTGCTTGAAATTATTTCCTTCATGATTTCACTTGTTCCCTCTGCAATGTCGAGTGACTTTGAGTATCTGTAAAAGATCTCGGTTGGCGTGTGTGCGATTAAACCTCTCGCACCAAACATCTCTACGGCAAGATCTGCCGAAACTTTCGCCAATTCAGAAGCCTTTAGCTTGCATATTGCAGAATCAACTGTGATATCCCTCTCATCGGCATACGTAGCAGTTTTCGATATGAACTCTCTCAAGATTTCAATCTCCGCCTTTATCTCGGCAAATCTCCATCTTATACCTTTATTTTCAATTAAACCCCTCCTCTTAGCCCTACTCAGAGCCAGTTCAAAGCATCTCTCAGCAATTCCCAAAGCCAAAGATGCTAAAACTACCCTACTTTTGATCAAAGCGGAGATAGCCAATCTCAGACTACCTAATAAATTCTCCTTAGGAACTTCGGCATCGATGTAGACCTTTGCAATCCCACTCCCTCTAAAACAGTTGAGGTTAATTATTTCAGTTTTAACTCCATCTCTTTCAACAGCAAAAACTTCAACTTTTTCACCATGTCTGGCCGTAACTACAAATACTTCAGCAAACTCTGCATTTGTTACAAAATTCTTAACACCCTTTACAACGTAACAACCGTTTCTATCCTCAGCTAAAGTCTCAACAGCCTTAACGTTACTTCCGATTCTTTCAGTCATGGCAAAGGCAAAGAAGCAATCTTTCTTAGAAAGTTCGTGATCCTTTAAACAGTAAAGTGCCAAGTGATGTGCAGTTAAACTTAAGGCTATTGAGGGGTTGAACTTTGCTGTCTCTTTAACGATTTTACATAGTTCCACACAACTCATTTGCTTAGTTAAGTTATGCTTCACTGCTAAATTCAAAAGCTCTCCATCGTGAACGTTATTTTTGTCCATTCTTATAAACTTCAATCTTACCAGTTTAAGAAACTCGTCCATGCAACAGATTGAACTATGAAAATATAGTTCTTTGCTCGGCAATTGGTGATAGATAGAAAATTATTTATAATTTAGGTAAGATCAACATGAAATGATCGGTCTATGTGATCTGATTAATGAAGCAAGAATACTAAGGCGAAGGGGCCTAAGCTATGCTGAAATAGCAAAGAGACTCGAAGCTAAAGGTGTTAAGGTTTCAAGAGTCACGGTCATGAGATGGTGCAAAGGTCTGCACAATCCTCTGAACAGGATGAACGCAGTTAGGCTTGATCCATCTCCTGAGCTTGCTTACGTGATAGGTGTTATATTCGGAGATGGAAGTGTTAGCTTTAAGAGAAAGGGGTATAAGTATAGAATCAGGTTAAAAGTAATTGATAGAGAGTTCGCCGAGGAGTTCAAGAGATGTCTTGAAGCTTTAGGGCTTAAGCCATCAATTAGACTTGAAAGGGATAGGACGAGATGCGATAGGTGGTGCGTTGAAGCTAACAGCAAGATTCTATACGAGTTTCTACGTCAGCCTAAGGAAAAGCTGTTTGAAGTTGTGAGGAAGCATTCTGTTGAGTTCCTAAGAGGATTCTTTGATAGTGAGGGTACTGTAGGATTGTGTGAAAAATATAGAAGTTTATACATTGGTGCAGCAAATTACGACATTGAAGTCTTAAAATTTGCAAGAAATTTACTCAAACAGCTCAGAATACATTCAAAGATATACAAAATGAAAAGAAAGGGAGATCTATCTAAAATTAGAGGAAAAATCTATCGATATAAATCTGATCTATTTATACTTGTTATTCGTAGACGAGCTGATGTCAAAAGGTTTATAGAAACCGTAGGATTCTCAATTCAACGGAAAATGACTAAAGCTAAAAAAGCCTTAGAAGTTCTAAAATACAGTAGCAATATCATGAGAAGTTCACAGAACAATTTAAAGGAATAAAAATAATTCGTAAATTATTTTTGTTATTAACTAATTAACCTAACGGGGTAGTTGTAACGATACATACCACTAATGGGGCGCTATAGTGACA
>CAZUUE010000087.1:0-4520 GCA_964623695.1 uncultured archaeon | reverse complement strand
CAAGAGGCTTATTTAATCCAAATGCAAGTAATCTATCCTTTGATTCGTTATAAAATTCAGTTTTTGCATAGTATTTCACTGCCTCAATAAAACGCATAATTAATCTTTTATTTTTATTTTCCTATAATAAAATTTTGATAGTTTTTTAAATATAAAATTAATGGATATAATGTTTTTATTATATGATCACAAAATCCAATGAGTGCTCCTAATCCAAAAATCTTATGTATTTTTAAGTGAAAATAATCAAACTTTCTATTATCAAGTTCTCTTCTTTTTTTATCAATATATTTTGGAAGTTCTTTAGGATGTATACCAGTGAGTGTTTCCATAAAGTAAGAACCAACTTCACAAAATTTATCGTCTGAATACCACTTACAGGTATCACAATTATATCTCTTTAATAATTTCCAAAAGTTTTTCAACACTTTTTATTATAACTTCCACTAATATTTTTTCTATTTCATCTTCATAAGGCATAGTTAAATATACATTCAAGTTTATTCTATATAAATTTTACTCTTTAGCTTATTTTCAAGCGATGCTGTCACGAATCCAACGAATATCGGTGACGGATTGTAGGGACGTGATTTGAACTCTGGATGGAACTGTGTTCCTATGAAGAAGTCGTTTTTCGGATACTCTATTATCTCAACCCTCCTACCACCGTCGGAGTAACCAGAAATTACGAGACCTCTCTTCTTTAAATCATCGACATATTCTGGATTTACCTCGTATCTGTGTCTGTGCCTCTCGTATATCTTCTCCCTTCTGTAAAGTTCGTAAGACAAAGTTCCTTTAACCAATGTAACCTCTATCTCACCCAATCTCATAGTCCCTCCAAGCTCCCTGACTTCCCTCTGCTCCGGCAAGAGATCTATGACAAGATGTCCATCATTCACAAACTCACCGCTGTTCGCATCTTCCCACCCTATCACGTTCCTTGCAAACTCTATCACAGCTAACTGAAATCCAAAGCAAATTCCTAAGAACGGAACGTTGTTCTCTCTTGCATATCTAATTGCTTCTATCTTACCTTCAACCCCCCTCCTCCCAAAACCTCCAGGGACAAGTATCCCATCAGCTTCGATCTCAACCTCGCCCCTTTCAAGCTCCTCGCTCTCTATCCATTTGACGTTGACCTTACAACCCGCAACTATTCCGCCGTGCTTCAAAGCCTCGACTATGCTTATGTACGAATCCCTCACATGAGTGTACTTACCGACGATCGCAATACTAACCTCTTCTTTCAAATTCTTAAGCTTTTTAACTATCTCCTCCCATTCTTTGTTGTAAGGTCTCCTTTCGAGGTTCAACCTCTTTATTATATATTCATCAAATCTCTCCTCCCTGAACTTTAGTGGAACTTCGTATATCTCGTCGACGTTCTCGTTGCTTATCACGGCTTCAACTGGGACATCACAGAACAGAGATATCTTCCTCTTGGTTTCAGGCCTCAACCTCTCAACGCATCTCCCAACTATCGCATCGGGTTGCAATCCCATGCTTCTCAATTCTTTAACGCTGTGCTGCGTTGGCTTCGTCTTCTGCTCACCGTCCTTGGTGAGCGGTATCAGCGTTACATGAACGAGCATGAAGTCTTCATGATTAAGCTCGTTCTTCATCTGTCTTATGGCTTCGATGAACGGCATACCCTCTATGTCACCAACAGTTCCACCAACTTCAACTATGCACACATCCGCATCGCTCTGCTCAGCAACCCTCCTTATCCAAAACTTTATCTCGTCGGTAACGTGAGGTATTATTTGAACGGTTTGACCCAGATAATCTCCTCTTCTCTCCTTCTCTATGACGCTCCTGTATATCTTTCCCGTCGTTATATTGTGATCACCGGTAAGCTCAACTCCTATGAACCTCTCGTAATGCCCCAAATCTAAGTCGACTTCGGTTCCATCCTTCAAAACGTAAACCTCACCGTGCTGAAAGGGGTTCATAGTTCCTGCATCTATGTTTATGTAAGGATCGATCTTTATTGGCACGACCTTGTAACCCATGTCCACAAGCAACCTCCCGATCGATGCACAAGTTATCCCCTTTCCCAAACCGCTCATGACTCCTCCAGTTACAAATATGAACTTCATGTGATCACCTCAGATCGGGTGGGAGCATGTTTGGTATACCGTCTTCGATAGGATATTCGGTTCCGCACTTCGTGCATATCAGCTTACCAGAGATAATCTCTTCCTCGTTTTCCTCAAAAACCTCAAGTTTAAGATCTCCCTTACATATGGGGCAGGCTAATATTTCAAGAAGCTTCCTCCTCATATTGAGACTGATGTTGAACAATTTAAAAGGGTGACGATAGTTCTTTAAATTTCGAGTTAACTTGAGTTGATGCTATGGGTTGAGAAGTACAGACCGAAGACTATCAGAGAAGTCGTCGCGGATAGAAGCATACTTGAAAAGGTTATAATTTGGGCCAAGAGATGGCAGGAGGGAATAGCTCAAAAGCCGTTACTATTGGGTGGGCCTCCAGGTGTCGGAAAAACTTCTTTAGCTTTGGCTTTAGCTAATACGTTTGGATGGGAGGTTGTTGAGCTAAATGCAAGTGATCAGAGAAGTTGGCAGATAATTAGGAAAGTTGTTGGTGAAGCTTTATTTAACGAGACGATAAGCGATGAAGGCGAATTTTTGTCAAGTTCGAAGGGAAAACTCAAGCTGATATTACTTGACGAGGTTGACAACATAAGTAAGAAAGAAGACATCGGTGGAGAGTCCGCCTTGATAAAACTCCTCAAGCGCAAACCCAGACAACCCATGATACTCACGGCAAACGATCCTTTCAAACTCTCAAGAGATCTCAGAGATCTCTGTGAGTTCGTTCAATTCAAGAGATTGAGAACAAATCAGATCGTTAAGGTTCTTGAGAAGATATGCAAAGATGAGGGGATAAGTTTTGACAGAAAGACTCTAACTGCAATAGCTCAAAATTCTGGAGGAGATCTTAGAGCTGCCATAAACGACTTGCAGGCTATAGCGGAAGGAAGAAGAGAAATAAAAGAGGAAGATGTTGTGATTGCAAAGAGAACGCAGGAAACAGATGTTTTTAAGGTCATGCAGAAGGTTTTCAAGACTTTCGATAAGAACGTTCATGTGGATGCCATGAATTTGGACGAGTCTCCAGAAGATCTGATATTTTGGATAGATGAAAATCTACCTCTGGAATACGAGGGAGAAGAGCTTGTTAGAGCTTATACAACGCTTTCCAGAGCGGACATGTTTTTAGGTAGAGTTAGAAGGAGAGGCTTTTATAGGCTTTGGCGGTATGCAACGTATCTAATGACAGTCGGCGTTTCAAGTGCAAAGCGAAAGCCGAAAGGTGGATTCACGAGGTATCGGAGACCTAACGTATGGAAGATGTTATCATTGATGAAAGAGAGGAGAGAAACCTTTAGGAACATACTCAAGAAGATTGCAAAGAACTCGCACATGTCAACGAGGAAAGCTTTAGGAGAGATGTTCTTCTTCATAGTTTACATGTTGAGATATGCTGATCTTTCAACAGCATCGAAGATAACATCTTTTTACGATTTTAATGAGGAAGAACTGTCCTTGATGGTTGGAGATGAGAGGGCAAAGGAGATCAAGGAGTTTTCAAAGGAGAGGAAAGTTGAAATTAAGAAAGAAAAGAAGAAGAGGGATTTAACACTTGATAGTTTCTTCTCATGAGGGTTGCAGTTGGTTCAACTAATCCGACGAAGGTTGAAGGTGTTAAGAGAGCATTTGAAATCTTTTTCAAAGACGTTTGCGTTATTCCAAAGAGTGTGAAATCTGGAGTGAGATCCCAGCCCATCGATGATGAGGTTGTCGAAGGTGCGATAAACAGAGCTCTAAATTCATATGGAAACTGCGATTTCAGTGTCGGTGTCGAGGCTGGACTTTTTAGAATAAAAGGAGCCAAGACTGGTTACATCGACTTTCAAGTTGCCGTCATTTACGATGGTAAAGACTACTCGATAGGATTTGGACCTGGATTCGAGTTCCCTCCTTTCGTCGTTGATAGAGCTTTGAAGGGGTATGAAGTTGGGAAGATCATGAGCAAGATAACTGGAATAAAGGATATTGGAAGGAGGTTCGGCGCAATCTACTATTTAACGAAGGGAGCTGTTTCGAGGGTTGATCTAACCAAGATAGCTGTTATCATGGCGCTGATACCCTGGTTGAATTTAGATCTTTATAGATGACATCCAGATCTGCTGCAAGCTCTCGTAGAGGTCGCCATCGCTTTGCATGATTTACAGAACGCCAATAAACCCTTACTTTTCACGAGTTCCGAAATTTGGCAATTGGTCAACCTAAATAGGGTCGAAGATTTTTATTTGATTTTGATCTCTGAATTTTTATCTGAACTAAATTTTCTACTTTCTTATCTACTATTTAGTGTGGGAGATCGAATTGTTACGACACCATCAACACGTCTCGACATTTTCGCAAAACATCGCTAAGGAAGCTTTGCCCTTCAGGGCGGAGAGGGATTAGGGGAGGTGGGAGGGGGTAGG
>CAZUUE010000086.1:0-4524 GCA_964623695.1 uncultured archaeon | reverse complement strand
TTAGCATATTCAATAACCTTAAGTTTAGATCGTTATGCACTTGACTATAAAACTGTGAATGCCTATTTAAACCTTTCAGCAAGACTTTTATCCTTTAGATCTAAGGCTTCGTGATGATCGAAGTCTGGAAAGAATTCGTGGAGAACTACTGTAAGGATAAGATAAGCGAAATCGTATCGAAGTACGATGAGGATGGAGTTTCAAAACCGTCCATCGAGATAGATGTAAAAAACAGACTAAGAAACTTCCTGTACTCAAGAAATCTTGAGGATCTCTTCGAAAAGAAACCTGATCAGGTTATAAAAATGATAAAGTCCGCTGTTAAGGAGATATGCAAGGTACATATGGATATTCGAGATCTTAACGTTCGATTTATCAATCTTCCAAAAAGATTTTTGATAAAGAACTTAAATCATAGATTCATAAACAGATTTGTCTCGGTTGAAGGGATAGTTAGAAAAGTTTTTGAACCAAAACCCGTCTTGAGATATGCTGTCTTTGAGTGCCCGAGTTGTGGAAGGAGGTACGAAAGGGAAGTTGAGGGTGGATTCGTTCAGAGACCTTTCAAATGTGAAGTTTGTAATGAAAGAAATCTTATTTTAAATGTAGATGAGAGTGAACTGACAGACATTCAAAAGATTCAGATTCAAGATTTACCAGAGAATTTAGAAAGTTCCGAACCTCCAAAGCTCTTAGATGTTTATCTCTACGATGACTTAGCTGGAAAGGTTTTGCCAGGCGATAAAGTGATAATAAATGGAATATTGAGAATTAAAGGGACGAAGAAGTTCAGAGCTGAGCTTGACTTGTATTTAGAGGCAAACTCAATTGAGTTCTTGGATCAGGATGTCAGAAACATTCAGATAACCGAAAAGGATAAGGAAGAGATCAGGAAGTTGGCTAAGAGGGAAGACATATACGATCTTCTTGTTCAATCAATCGCACCATCGATTCAAGGTTACGAGATCATAAAGGAGGCGATAGTTCTTCAGCTCTTCGGAGGTATAACGAGGGTAAATCCAGATGGAACGAAGCAGAGGGGAGAACTTCACATATTACTCGTGGGAGATCCCGCTACATCTAAATCTCAGATTTTAAGGGCTGTGAAACAGGTAGCCCCACGTGCAATCTTAGCTACTGGCTATGCATCAACTGGTGCTGGATTGTGCGTGGCACCAAACTCTATCGTATTTACTGACAGTTGTGCATTGGAAATTGAGAAGTTCGTAGAAGAAAATATGAACTCTCCAGTAAAGTACAACGAAATTGCGGAGTACTCAGAAGTCAAAGGTGTTAGAGTGCAGACTCTTAATGATGCAAAAGTTTCTAAAAAAGCTGTCGAAAAAGTTTGGAGACTTAGATCACCTGCAAAGTTAGTGAAGATAACAACTCAAACTGGTAAAGAGCTGATAACAACTCCTGAAACAAAAGTCATGGTTTTGGAACACGGTAGGATATCTTGGAAACCTGCAAAGGATCTCACTGGGCAAGATTACATTGCTACCGTAAGGAGACTGAAGCATAGGGGTAAAGTCGTTACTACGATTGAATTACTTTCAGATCTCGATAACTTGATAATCTATGGTGTGAAAGGTATTGTTAAGAAGCTAATCGATGTTGCAACGTCTAAGCTTGGAATAACCAAGAAAGAGTTATCCAAGATGATAAGAACCTATGAAAATAGCCTGATTTGTAACTGGGTCAAAGATGACGCGAGAGGAAACATTAGAATGAAACATCTAAGAAAACTCGTCGAAATTACAGGGGTTAGCTGGGAAGATGTTGCAAAGGAGGTAAGTGATGTATCTCTAAGGGCTGGAAAGAGGATAAAGATACCAGTTTATGTAGATGAAAGACTTGCATATCTTGCAGGATTGATTGCCGGAGACGGATGTATTGTCGGCAACTCCGATAGATTTATCATAAGGTTCACCAGTAGTTGCGATGAGCTTAGAAGAAAGTTTAAGGATATAGTACGAGATATTTTCGGTGTAGAGTCGAGAGAGCGTGAAGGTAAAGTCCCAACAGTTGAATTTAGTTCAAAAATCGTGGCACATTTGCTAAGAAAACTCGGTGTTCCTACCTCACCGAAATCATCAAAGCTCGACATGACACATATTTTACTATCTTTTCCCAATGAGGTCCTAGCTGGGTTCATAAGGGGATTGTTCGACTGTGATGGATGTGTAGTCATTAGAAAAAAAGGTTCTTCGATAGTAGAATTAGACACAACAAGCGAGAATTTAGCCAAAAAGCTACAGTTAGCCCTTCTGAGATTTGGAATAATTGCACACCTTAGAAGGAAAGATGTAAAGGGTAGAATCAATGTCATTAACGGAAGAGACATTGTTAGCAGACACGATAAGTATTCTTTAATAATCTATAGTGAAAATATCGAGAAGTTTGCAAAACACATCGGATTTGGAAATCCCGAGAAAGCTATGAAGTTGCAGAAACTCTTAGAACTCAGAAGATACAAGAGATCCAATCCTAATTTGGATGTAATTCCGGGAGTGTGTGAAGTTGTAAAAGAGATTAAGAGAACATACGGGGTCTCCATTAAAGGATTCAATCCGAGAAGAAGGAACGTTTCGAGACTTAAGCTAAGAGAAATCGTTAAAATACTGAGAAAATATGGAGATGAAAGGGTAAAGTTACTCAAATTCCTAGCAGATTCGGATATCTTATGGGAAAGGATAAAGGACTTAGAGATTATAGATACTCCATTTGATTTCGTTTACGATTTAACTGTTGAGAATACGCACAGTTTCATAGCAAATGGAGTGGTAGTTCATAATACTGTAACTGCAGTAAAAGCTGAAGATGGTAAATGGACATTGGAAGCTGGGGCGTTGGTTCTGGCTGACAGGGGAATGGCTTTGATAGATGAGATGGAGAAGATGGATAAGAAGGATAGAAGATACATGTTGGAGTCGCTTGAGCAACAAACGATTACCGTGGCTAAAGCGGGGATAAATGCAACGTTGAATACGAGATGCTCGGTTTTAGCATGTGCAAATCCGAGGAGGGGTAGGTTTGATAGGCATGAACCGATAGTTGAACAAATAGATTTGGATCCTCCTCTCCTATCCAGATTCGATTTGATATTTGTCGTTCTTGATGAGCCGGACGAGGTTAGGGACAGGGAAATCGCCAAAACGATTTTGACAAGTGACATTGAAACAAAGGTTCCGAAGATCGATCCAGAAATGTTTAAGAAGTACGTTCTTTATGCTAGGAACGAGATAAAAGATATTATTCTCGATGAGGAGGCTGAGAAGAAAATAATGGAGTACTACATAAATCTCAGAATGAAGAGTAAGGAGCAGGGGGCAATTGCAATAACTGCAAGACAGCTTGAAGCTTTAAGGAGACTTACAGAAGCCTCGGCTAAGGTCAGACTTAGCAAGATTGCGACTGCTGAAGATGCGGATAGGGCTATAAGGATATTCGAGGAAAGTATGAAGCAGATCGCAATCGACCCAGAGACGGGGAGGTGGGATATAGATTTTGCGATAAGCGGTGTCTCGGCTACTCAGAGAGATAGGATAGCAATCGTAAAGGATACTGTAAAGGAACTTGAAAATTCTACGGTTTGGGGTGCACCCGAAGATGAGATAATCGAGAAGGCTAAAGATGTGATTGAGAGGGTCGAAAGGAAGAAGTTATCGAAGGAAAAGATCAGAGAGATCCTTGAGAAACTCCGTCAGGGTGGTGAAATTTACTCACCACGTTTTGGGTACTACAAGGTTGCAGAATACTAACCATGGAACGATTCGACGTATGAACAGGGTATCGAGGATAGTTATAGTAATCGTTGCAATCTTCTTAAGATTTTACGACCTAAATCATGCCCCTTTCTTCTTTGATGAGAGTGTCCATACGGTGTTTGTCGATAGCGTTTTAAGCGGAAGTTACAGATACGATCCTGCCTTTCATGGCCCTCTACTTTTTTATCTCACTTCTATCTTTACAGTTCTTGGAAAAGATGAGTTCATGTATCGTTTGGTTCCGGCAATATTCGGAGTTTTAACAGTAATCTTCTTATTTAAGTTTGAAAGGTTTATAGGAAGAGGGGCAGATTTCTCAGCTCTTCTCGTTGCGATTTCGCCTATAATAGTCAACTATTCAAGGTTCTTTAGAAATGAAAGTCAGATCCTATTTTTTACACTTGCATTCGTTTACTTCATATTTAGATACATCGAAGATAAGAAGGTTCGTAATTTGATTCTATCTTCGATATCCCTAGTTCTCTTTGCATGTTCAAAGGAGAATTTTTATCCAATTGCATCTCTCCTATTGATATACTTCCTATTCGAGATCAAAGAGTTCAGGTTGAGAGACGTTTTGCTCTCAATCTTAACGTTCGCGTTCATATACATCCTACTTTATACAAACTTCTTCACAACTCCAATCACGAGCATCGAAGAATTTCCGGCAGTTAAAGCTGTAAATTACTGGAAGCATCAGCATGAGATTGCAAGGATAGGAGGTCCGTTCTGGTACTACATACCTCTCCTACTT
>CAZUUE010000085.1:0-4525 GCA_964623695.1 uncultured archaeon | reverse complement strand
ATTCTACTTTCGGAGAAGCCCGTTACGAATAGCCTAAAAGAGATCCCGAAGCTGAAGCCTTCGGGATTTATCATTCTGAAATCTGCAATTAAGGAGGTCGTTTGCCTTAACGTTTAGTCTTGTGCTTCTCTATCCAAAGTCTAATCGCATCTTCAACGGCCTTCGTAAGGGCCCCTCTTCTCGTTCCATAAACATCCAGTATGAGATGCCTGAATTCCTTCTCAAGCTCATCGTCTATTTCTACATTGAGTTTAGCCATGTTACCACCTACCAACTCATATTCCACTCTATCGTAATGCTTATATTGATTCCCCACATAGGTAGTATTGTGGGAGTGTGGGAGGGTGGTAAGATGAGGAGCTTTACGGAGTGGCGTATAGAAGCTTTGAAGGGGATAATCAGATCGGAGATAGACGAGGAGCAGAAAACCCACCTGATCCTTCTTCTCGACGCGGTTAAGAACCACAGGAAGATAGAGCATCTCAACGAGCTCATGAAGAGGTTCCAGATGCTGAGCCTAAGGGAGCTCTGTCCTACAGCTGAGGAGATTCAGATGTGGTTTGAGAAGGGAGAATCAGGTGATTGGACGAGGAGTGATGTTTTATGGAAGCTGAGTTAAGACAAACCGAAAAGTTGGAAGTCGTTCCGGTAGAATTACTGGTCGAATGGGATGACATCAAGGAGTTCAGAGAAACGGGATGCATTTTATCAATTCAACCACCTTCAACTTCGAAGAAGGGTAAGAAACCTGTGAACGTAAGGCTTGATCCGCCTATAAGAAAAGGAGACTTGTCCCTGTTAAACTACATCTGCAATGCTTTGATTACCAAGCAGAGCTACATGATCCCCTTCATTTGGAACAATCGATCGGTAAGAAAACTTGCGAGACATTACCATATTCACAGGACATCTTCGCTTAACACCATCAGAACCGCCTCATTCTTCATTAACAGTTTCTCAGAGTTTATCGGGTTGAATCCCGATGAAATAATAGCCTCACTCTTCGACGCAGAAGGTAACCTAATTCCAAAAGCCGTAAAGAAGCTTAAGAAGGACGTAGAAGAGTGGGTTGCCGAACTGAAGGCTTTGGATTATGCTCCTAATTCTATAAAGCAAGCGGTAAGCTCTGTTAAAGTATGGTTGCAGTTAAACGACGTTGAAGTCGGAAGAATTCCAGGTCCGCGGAGCTACATCAAGTATCCCCGTAAGAGCCTTCACGACGGAGCAGATTCAACGCTTAATGGATGTTGCGGATCTGCAAGGTAAGGTCATAATCTCGATTTTGGCTACATCTGGCATTAGAGTTGGAACCCTTGCAAAGCTGAAGTATAAGCATGTTAAAGCGGATCTCGAAGCAGGAGTTGTTCCGGTGTGCATTCACATTAGTGCCGAAGAGACTAAGGGGAAATACACCGATTACTTCACTTTCATCAACGAAGAGGCCGTTGAATACCTGAAACTTTATCTTGAGGAGAGGAGAAGGGGATCTCCATCGAGAAAGATTCCACCTGAAGAGATAACGGACGAATCTCCCTTGATAAGGGATTCGATGAGTAGAGATGTTAAAGGAGTGAACGATCGTTCAATCTATATGCATATCCACACGTTGATGCAGAGGGCGGGGATTATAAAGCCGGGAACTCAGAAGAGATACGAGCTCAATGCACACAGTCTTCGAAAGTGGTTCAAGACTCAGCTAACGGCAAAAGGAGTTCATCCCGATTACGTTGAATTCATGATGGGCCATAAGATCTCGACTTACAACGATGTTAAATCACTGGGAGTTGATAAGCTGAGGGAGATTTACAGAAAGGCAGACCTTCGCATTAGACCAAAGCCCAAGATTAGCAAATTGGAGCAGTTGAAGGCTTTTGCTCTGTCTCTCGGATTGGATCCTGAGAAAATAATAAACGAGAGAGCGATTCTCGAGCCAAGAAGAACAATAATAGGAGAAGAGGTTGAAATAAAGGCATTGCAGGAAGCAATCAAGGATACAATCGCGGAAAGGATACAATCGCGGAGATCGTCATGAAGAAGATGAGGAAAAATAACGTAACTCCAGACTAAATTTTTATCAAAATAACGTCAATGTTAAGCATGCAGTTCGAGGATGTTGTTGAGACAGTCGTTGAGATTATCAGAAAAGCAGAAACCGAGCTCAGTGAAGACGTATTAAAATCTCTTAAATACGCCTACAAAAACGAAGAGAACGAGATTGCAAGGATGAACCTCAGAAACATAATCGAAAATGTCGAGTACGCAAAAGCGAAAGGCATACCCATATGCCAGGATACGGGATTACCTGTCTTCTTCGTTGAGATTGGTAGGGAGGTTTGCTTGGATTTCAATTTGAAATCTGCAATAATTGAAGGTGTGAACAGAGCTACGAAGGAGATACCTCTAAGATCAAATGCCGTCCATCCTATAACCAGAAGATGTGTTGGAAATAATCCTTACATAGATTTTGAACTCGTTGAAGGTGACGAGTTGAAGATTGCCGTAATCATGAAAGGTGCCGGAAGTGAAAACTGCTCAGCCTTGAAGATGATGATGCCGAGTGATGTTCACAAGATAAAGAGATTTGTAATCGATGTCGTGAGAGAAGCAATGGGGAAACCCTGCCCACCGATATTTATTGGATTGGGGATTGGCTCAACTTTCGATGGATGTGCAAAGCTTGCAAAAAAGGCTTTACTTAGAGATGTGACGATCATGAACGATTTTGAGATTGAGATACTCGACGCTATCAACAGACTTGGAATAGGTGCCATGGGTATGGGTGGAAGGTTCACCGCTTTAGCCGTTCTTAGTGAGGTCGATTCATGTCACACCGCATCGCTTCCAGTTGCCGTGAACATTCAGTGTTGGGCAAACAGGAAGGCGTTTGCCGTTTTGAGGTGATAGCATGGAACTTAGAACTCCGATCGAATGTAAATCTTTAAGGGATTTGAAGGTTGGTGATCTCATCTATGTTACGGGTGAAGTCATCACCGCAAGGGATCTGGCGCATACAAGGATCTTGGAACATCTTGAAGGGGGCAAGCCCTTACCCTTCGAAATAAACAGAGCCGTGATTTATCACTGCGGACCCTTAATGAAGTTTGACGGTAAGTGGAAGGTGATATCGGCTGGACCAACAACATCTGCAAGGATGAACGAAATGACAAGGAAAATCCTAAGATACGTCGACTGCATGGTCATCATAGGAAAGGGTGGAATGAATGTTGAATTTGGAGGTAAAGGAGTTTATCTGTCTTACACAGGCGGATGTGGTGCGTTGGCAAGCAAATATATTAAGAATGTTAATGGTGTTCACTGGTTAGACTTAGGTATGGCTGAAGCAGTTTGGGTGCTTGAAGTTGAGAAGTTTCCATGCATCGTTACGATCGACTCATCGGGAAACAATCTTTACGAGTACGTAAAGAGGAAGGTTGATGATAACTATAAGCGATTAAACCGAACACAATATGATAACTTAAAATTTATATAAAAATATAAAAATTGAAATTTTACCACCAACAGATAATCTTATCGCACTCCACTATCTTCTTTGCGAGATCTTCGTAGTTTATTCCTTCGTAAAGCTTGAACTCATAGACTTCATTACCCTTTGCCAGTTCTTCAGCCATCTTTCTTGTTGTTTCGTCAGGTTCGGATCGATAGATGTAAACTATCTTCAAATCCATCACCTCAGTACGGTATCACAACACTGTATTCCTTAAGCTTTTCAACTATCTCATCCGTGCTTAATATCTTAAATCCAAACTCTTCGTTCTCCTTTACATTTGAATACATGCTTCCACCCATGTCTGTCATGAACTCAAGATTGTCCTTAAACTCCTCTGGACACTCATCGCATATCTTTTTCATGTAATCAAGGTCTATCTTGTGATTCAGTATGTAAAGGTCTACCTTGTGATCCTCCAACACAGCCCCAAGTGCAACTCTCAGCGCTTCGAACTGAGATTCTCTATCCTTCGCCACAACCGCAATAACCTCCTCCTTCCCCTTCATCTAAAACACCACGTATTTATCCGCATCTTTCAAAAACTCCGCATTCTTGGCCTGAGTTACCCAATTTTTATATGGTACACCCTCAACCGGAGACTTCGCCTCCTTCAACATCTCTATGTTCTCCCCAACGTACCTTTTGTAACTCGCTTCACAAACAAAAACGTTTTCAGATCCGGCCGAATCAAGTAACTCCTTAAACCTCTGATTTTTAACGTTCTTCGTCCCCTCACCGGACATGAAAACCTTCACATCGCAACCGATCTTTTTCAGAGCTTTTGCAAGTTCCACAGCGTAGTCAAAGTATTTGTCTGTGAATATCGATATTGCCACTTCTGTCATGTTTCCCTTTTTAGATTAAGAATATATCAATTTTTCTATTGATGTTTTCCAAGGATAAACACAGACAAACTTTAAATTATAAGTTCATATTGATCTATTGAAAGTTTAGTTACAGAAAGTCGCTTCCATGTTGGGCTTCCGCCCAAGAGATGATAGTAACAAGTAGTTAAAA
>CAZUUE010000084.1:0-4538 GCA_964623695.1 uncultured archaeon | reverse complement strand
GATGAGTTATCATCTAAAGGGTCTGGAGGAGGATGGACTCATAGAGACGAGGAAGGAAGGGAAGAGCGTTAGAATTCGATTGACTCCTTTGGGAAAGGCTTACGCAATCATGTTTTAACTATCTCAAGACCGTCCATTATGTAGAAAGGATCTGTGTACCTCCTTATGAGCCTTTCCATCCAATACTCAGCCCTTTCAACGTCTGCACCGAGGTATTCGAAGAACTCAAGAACCTGTCTCTTTGGTCTCAGCTCGTACAAGTTGCTCGCACCGGAAGTCAGTACGAAGGGTGCGTCGAACTTACTTATGACTTTGATCGTTTCGACAGTCCTCTCGAACAATCTCGATCTCTCGATACCCTTGCATCTCAGGAACCTTGAAACGGATATCTCTATTGCGACATCCTTCTCCTTTGCCATCTTTATTATGCCGTATTCGAGATCTCTTCCATCAAAATCCAATATAACGTCAACCCTCCACCTCATCACAGCATACCTCAGAACATCTCTGCTCCCAACAACACCAACTATCCAATCCCTCTTAGACCTTCCAAGTTTTGATAGGAGTTCCTTCGGACTTTCCGCTTTTATCATGTAACCGTTCAAGAATTCGCTATGACCTGGATTTTCGGAAAAGACTACGAAGTTCTCGTAATCGAACTTGACGTTTGGCTTGAACCTTACGAAGTCAACCTTCATACCCTCTCTCAACTATCCTCCTAGCGAACTCAACTATCTTCTCCCTCCTCGCAGGATACGTCACGAGCTTGGCTTTGATGACTATGGCATCTCCTCCTTCCGTCAATACGACTTCACCCAGATAAGCTTTCTGCTTGTCCAGCCTTATGTACATATTACCCTGATCGTCTATCCTCCTTTCGATAGTCCTCAGTATCTCCTCCTTCTGACCTTCAAGAAGCCTCATTAGATTGTTCCAAAAATCCCTTATCTCCCTCTTCCTCCCTATCTCAACCTCCAAGTACTCTATCGGATTTCCGAAGTGTCCCTTGGCTTTAAACCTCGATATCTCGAATTTAAACGGGAAAATCGTAGCCATCGCCATCGCAACCTTCTCACTATCTTCCGTGCTGTGAACGACAGCTGAGACGATGATCCTCTCTATCTTCACAGAAACCGATTTTAACATCTGTTAAAAACGTTTTTTATGAACTTAAAGATCGTCAATCTGACTTTAACGATCTGCATAATCTTAACGATATTGGTCGCTTACAATTTAAGGGACTTCAGCTTCAGAATAGTACCGCTTACGATCTGCTGGTTCTCCATGGTTTACTTTCCGCACTGCCTAGCACATTACGTCGTTGGAAGGATTTTCGGTGTCGAGTTCAGTCACTACGCACTTTCGAGTTCCATGCTTTCCAAGTCTGGAATTCCGATACTCTCTCGGATATTTTCGGCTAAGGTCTTTCTCACGTTGAGGATAAAGAAGAGAAGTGGGAAAAAGAGTATGTTTGCAATGTTCTTATCCGGCCCGATTGCATCAATGCTCTCTCCCCTATCCATAGTCTACATAGCATCGACGTACGATCCAACGTCGGCAAAGTTCTTAGCTATCTTGACAGTCTTAAATATCGTCTTCTCTGGATACTTCAGCTATAAGAACGGCTGCATAAGGAAGGCTATAAACTCGCTTTGACATGGACGAAGATGTGATCCTTGTGATATGGCTCAAGTGATCCGTGAGCTATTAAATCGAAACTCTTGCCAAGTCTTTTAAGAACACCGTCGAAGACCTCTTTCGGATCGGCCGTCGAATCTATGCTCCTTGCCTTAACCATTATCAGTCCTTCACCGTTCTCCTTCAGGAAGAACCTGGCGTTGTCTTCAAATATCTCTATCTGGTTCTTCTGTGCAATGTCTTGGTATATGAAGTCCACCTTCTCGACTATACCGCTGTACCTCCAGGGTTTCGATGCGTCCTGGAGTATCGGTATTATGTTCCTCCTTTCCCTAGCGAGATCCAGGAATCTTGAGAAGGGTTTTGCAGAGTATTCTATAGCGTATATTATTCCGTTGTCGACTATGTCGGCGAGATGGCTAACTGTAGTTCCGCTCGCCGCACCAAGATATAAAACTTTCCAGTTTGGCTTTATGTCTATCACGTAACCCTTCATGAACAGCGCCGAAAGCTTGCTCCTTGAAGGTATCCACTCCCTGAAATCACCTATCTTCCTCTCACCGTAGTGTGTTCCATATCTGCTCTTCGTCGCGATGATCTTTCCGTCTATCATGTAAACGTTGTGTATTATCTTTCTTAGTTCCATGTCGAATAGTGGAGATCGCGGATATAACTTTAGCGTTGTATGTGTTGTTTATATCCTCTATCAATTTATGATCTTTCTAAGGAGCTGTCTGGTGGTACGATTTAATTCAACAGTGACAAATCACGACCAGCTATCTTTTATAGTTTACTTGTCCAAACCCCAAGTAATCGTCGGGATGCTTACAGGTACCTCTTCAATCTCTCCAAGCTATCGTACTTTCTTTCAAACAACAAACTTCACCTGCACAGCTCCCTCAATTCGTTCAACATGACTCTCAATGGGATTAACAGCTTAACAAATATATCGATGACTTCATAGACATCGTCGTTGATCGACTCTCTGTCTGGATGATGAGGATATCCTGACCTCCCCACCCTAAACAGTAGTTCTGAAAGTAGAATATTTGGCAATCAGATAAAAACCCCATTTAGGTTAGCCTAATTGCCAACTTTCGGAACTACTGTGAAGGGCGAAGCTTCCTTAGCGACATTTTGTGATAATTGTCTATTAAGAAGTACTCTTGACCATCACGGTACACTTCTTTGGAACTGTCCGTAAATAACTGTTCTTCCTCGAAATCGATCTCTTTCATTTTGGTAACGACACCGATGTATTTACAAAACGTCGCTAAGTTCACAGTAGATGACAAAGTTGGCAATTAATGGGGTCATTGATTTATAAACCTTTTAGGTTTATAAAGACTTGATTGCCAAAACTTGAAATTTGTCATCTACTGTGAAGAGCAAGGCTTTCTTAGCAACACTCTGTAAATTATTCACGTTTCGAGCTAATCCTCTCCGAAGTCCACTCAAATGATGCCTGTGGGAGGCTGAGGGCGAGGCGTAGGAGGGGAAGCGGACTAACCGCCCCCTGCCAGTCCAGACTTAAGGATGAAGGATTGGCAGGCGATGAAGCTTTGCAGAGGCTAACGGGGGATCCCTGGTACCCCGTGCTCTGGGCTTTTGCCTGGAGTGTGAAAGCCAACCTAACGGGTCGGATTTGGCATGTGAAGATCTGTTAGGTTGGCATGACCAGGATGTTAAAGTTCAAACTTTGAACTGACTCGAAAGTCGGTCCAATTAAAATAAATTTAGATATTTAAAAAATAAAATTAAAATAAAATTTTTAAATTTCAAGGATGTCAACTGATACAAATGATTAGATCAGAGTATTTAGAGTCTTGAAGTTTTTTCCACAGCTTGTCATCTGTTGTAATCAGTTTCTCGTCGAGTTTAGATGACAAGGCTATGAATAGTGCATCGTAAACTGTGATGGACATCTCTAACGCTATATCAAAAGCCAAATCAATGAGTGACAAGCTGTCAACAACTTTACAAATCTTACTCATGAACTCCATCGCCTTTTTCAAAGCTTGCTTTGAGATATCCTTGTCCTCACCGTATATGTGAACTTTTTTCCATGCCGCATTTGCCACTTCTGAAAACGCTAGATCAACAGTATAATACTCGCTGAATCTATTAACTTCTTCTTCTACACTATCTGAGACATCTTCTTTGAAGAACAACGCCACTATGGCGCTTGAATCTAATACTACCCTACCTACCATCCCTATCCTCCCTTATGAGTTTTGATGCTGGAACATTAGTTTTCATCTTTTCTCTCAGTTCTCTCGCCTCTTTCAACAACTTATTCCTGTATTCTTCCTTAACTTTCTCCTCCACAAGCTTCCTAAGTTCCTCTTGCCAGTTTACTTCCTTCATCTCTTCCATCATCTCTTTTATTTCCTTTTGTATTCTAATACTGTAAACAGCTGTGCTCATATCTAATAGTTTACATAATTAGTATATATGGATTACGTGAAGTCAATTGGGTTCGACATAGTTTTCAATGGATATAACACAAACACCACCTCAGGTGATTGCAATATAGCATAAACAGTTTACAGGAAAGATTCCGATTTCTGATAGGATTTAAACAGTCAATTGAACAGAAGATTTTAGCTCTTTGTTTTAGGGAAGAGAAGATTGATTCAACTAGACTTCTCATTCCGAAAGGTCTGATGCTCGTATTTCAATCCCAAGCTTTCCAGAGCTTTGATGAGCCAAGGAGCTTTATCTACGATAAATTTAGGTTTATTCTCGCAGTATTTTAGGATTTCTAATATGAAAAGAACCCTGTCAACTTAACCACCTCAAGTGATTGTAATAGAGGATGAACAACTTGCAGAACAGATTCCAGTTTACAAAACGTCGCTTCCATGTTGGGCTTCCGCCCAAGAGATGATAGTAACAAG
>CAZUUE010000083.1:0-4581 GCA_964623695.1 uncultured archaeon | reverse complement strand
AGATAGTCCTTTCCTTTAGGTGTTCAGTGGACGCACATTGATGAACAAACATCGAGACACATCAATTTCAGCTCTCTCAACTGAAAGTTAGCATGTGCAAGTTGTGATCATTTAAACAACTTTTCAACTTCTCTAACTGCTATCTTAACGGCTAAAACTGTTAGTAGTATTGACGCTAGTGCATAGACTATCAGAGTTGCATCAAACATTGAAAGAGAAGACTTGACAACCAAGCCGAGTGGTGATTTTCCAAAGATCAGAAAAAGGAGTATAATCAGTATAGCTGTAAGAGAGAATACAAGCTGAGATCTCTCACGGTTTTTTACGATTGCAGATGTTATCAGCGCAATAGGTATGAGCAGATGGTAGAATGTAAAAGCCGAAAAAGCTGTTAATGGGACATCTATGTTTACACCGTTGACAACCAATGCCAATATCCACATCGAAGTCAGCAACAACGCTACTGCAAGAGATGCAATAACCTTACCTATAACTACATCCCTTAAGTTGACGGAAATTGCGAGTACATCGATGGTTTTAGTTTCTAACTCTTCGCACATTACATCTATGATATAGATACCCAGTATGACAGCTGTAAGCACTACCAAAAGCGGAATCAGCACAGTGTAAATGAATCTAAATTTCACAGATATCCCCTCCGGCACATCAATCCAATTCCCACTGAAATCGTATGCTTGAATTCTCAAAACAGGAATTCCCTTCGAATTCCTCAAACTATCTTGGTAATCCATCAGAACACTACGCAGATAGGGTATTACTCTTATAGCCTTTACATCTTCTCTTGGTATGTAGACTGTTACGTAGTTCACACCCGTTGCATTTTCGTTTAAAACCACGATGGCGTAAATCTTTCCACTCCTCAAGTCTTCCAAAGCCTTATCTAACGATTTGTATTTCACTGGCTTTGCTACACTCTCAAATATCGGAGCGTTACCAACCAAGCCGATATCAACCTTTTGGTAAAAACTTGGGCTGTAGAGTATGCTTAAACCCGTAGCTACTATCTGTGCTAAAGAGGAGATTGATATGAGGAGGAGTATAGCCAGTAATATCGTCTTCTCCCTCGTCAAAGCCTTCAAATCCTTTAAAGCTATCTTAAGAGCAGACATACTACCAACCCATTATACATCGTGTGAATCAAAGCGGATACACAAACCGCCGACCTAAATCCCCATCTAATAACAAGGACAAAGCTGATAGTAGCTAGTGTATGGGCTACAAGTGGAAATATCAGTAGCCTTGCGTATTCAATTGGTATAAACGTCAAGAGAAGAGCTTTTTCACCTATTAAAAATCCCAAAGCCGAGAGAAACGCGCTGATGTAAGCGTTTAGCCCATTCTTATAAGCTGAATACGTGAATAGGCCTTTAAAGAACTCCTCAACCATTGCAAGTATTAGCAACAAAAGTATGAAGTAATTCTTGAACGCAAAGGTTAAGCTGAGTGTAAAGAATTCCATCAACAGAACGAATGGGATTGATACGAGTGATGCCAAGAAGACCTTGTAATACCTGTCCACAAGCTGAGTTGTTACGTCTAAAAGCTTGTCAACAATTCCCTTCTGAGAGTAAACGATTTCGAATGAGTTGAGAGATATGTACAGCAGAACTGCACTCATCAACGTAAGGTGTGCAACGGCTACAAAAATATCGTTCGAATACACATGCTCATCGTTAAGATGTTGAACGAGTAACGTTATTGGCGAAAATTTGCTAATCGGAATAACTGTAAAAATCGATGGTATGAAAAGATAGGTTGTTATAATAATAGTAACGACAATGGACAAAAACGACAGCTCCTTATAGCTCCTAGCAATGAACACTAAAAAGCAGTCTACAGCGAGTATGAATACAACCACTGGAATGAGCAAAATCGGAATTAAAGGCTTATTCAAGAAAGCAGAAATTACAACTGCAAGAGCCGTTGATATTGCCACATAAGGCAAGAGTTTGCCAAATAAGACAGCTTTATTAGATGTAGCTGCTATCAGAACGTCAAACCTCTTCTTCATCTTATCCTCCATAAATGAGGAGGAGTATATTTGAGCTAAGAAGTAAAAAGGCATGACTATTAAGAATGTGTAGACGAACTTCTTGAGTAATATCGGCGGTTGTAAGTTTTCTGGTAGAACAAATTCTCTCTTAGCTTTTACACCTTCAATTTCTATGGTCTCTTTAGTCTTCTTACTTTCTTCGCCTGTGCCTTTAGGTGCGACAGTAGTGGCTCGTGGTGTTTGAGTGACTTGAGCTTTGGGTGTCATAGGTTTTTCAGATGTAACACTCTTGACAGTTCTTACTTTGAACTCAACTTTTGTCGGAACTCTAAATACTTTAACAAACACTGGAAAAGCTGAATACCCATATCTCTTGTAAAGCCAGTTGTTGTACTCTACTCTGATCAATCGTTTAAACTCGTCAAAAGCCGAATACGATTTGAGGTTGTTCTTGATGAAAACACCATCGTTTGAAACTATTAAATCTGGATTGTCAGAGATTATGAACGCCTTCGATGGCAATTCGACGTTTGTTGAGTATATACCTTCGTCGATTCCTATACCGTTTTTTACGATGTAATAGGCAGAGAAAATTATCAGGACAATTGTAAAAGCCAAGAAGACTGCAAACTTCTTTGGCATTCTTCTGAGTCTCAGTTCGAGTGATGCGATTTTGAGCGTTTGCATTACCAAGCAATATATATCAACAGTCTTTAAATATTTGTCTTAATGCTCATAGTTGAGAATCTGACCAAAGCCTATGGAGATTTTTTAGCTGTAAAAGGTGTGAGCTTCAGCGTTGATAAAGGGGAGATACTTGGACTCATAGGTGAGAACGGAGCTGGGAAGAGTACGACGATAAAGATACTCGTGGGACTACTTAAGCCGACATCTGGGACAGTTGAATACGATGGGTTAAACCTGTTTGAAAACCTAGACACAATTAGGAGGAGAATTGGTTACGTTCCAGAGATAGATACTTTGTACGAAGATATGAAAGCCAGAGAATATCTTGAATTCTTTGCATCACTTTACAATGCGAATATTAAGAGAATAGATTACGTTATGGATATCTTAAAGATACCAGACAAGACTATAGCTGAGTTTTCTAAGGGTATGAAAAGAAAGCTCTCGATAGCTCGATCTCTATTGCACAACCCAGATTATCTAATCTACGACGAACCGATAGGTGGTTTAGATCCAACAACAGCTCTTTTCATAGCGGATTTCATGAAGAGCTTAAAGGATAAGGCAATACTTTTTTCAGCTCATAATCTTTATTACGTTGAAATGATTTGCAGCAAAGTGGCCATAATGAAGTCTGGCAAAATTCTTTACTATGGAGACGTAGAAGAGCTGAAAGGTATGAATACTTACAAGTTGTATTACAAGGAAGATCAGACTGTTAAAGAGTTTAAAACGAACGATGTTGAAGAGTTAAACGAGTTCATAAGGGAGATTGCTTTAAAGGCTAAAATCGTTAGAATATATATGGATGTGAGAAGACTTGAGGATGTTTACTTTGAGCTCATGAAGAGATAAAATGAAGATAAAATGGTATACACAAAAGCCCATATCTGAAGTCCTCAAGGTAAATAGATTAACTACACCTTCAGGGAAAGAGTTTGAGGAGTGCTTAAATATTCAGATGTAATTATAGATGCATTATGCTCACCAAAATTAAACTGTTCTGCGAGGCGAAACACTTATCAACTGCTCATCAAAAGTTAAGAGGGGGGTGCCGTTACAATCATAAGCATCGATGACCCGCCGTCACCTATGACAATTTTTGGCACCCCCCAATTCAACTTCGATCACATTTCCCCTAGGTTCGATTTCTTTGAATATCTGACCCTCAAACCTGTAAACCTCAGAGTAAAACCAGCAGTCTGGCGGGAGACCTGCTTTTAAGCATGTTTGAGATAGAAACTCCTCAGCGTCCATGTTGTATTCAACTGCGACTTGAGGGAGAAGTAATCCCGAGTACAAACCGTGTTTAACAATTAAACCATGCTTTCCTATTTTTATATGTTTTGGAATCTCTATTGGTTTAACATTTAACTTCTCGGGTGAAGTTAAAATGGTAACTTCAACTACGATCTCGTCCATTTCATCCAAGCTCACCGGAGAAAATCTTGGATCCTGTGTTGCAGCAGATATTGCAGATTCTATTATAGCTTCATCAAGCCTCTTAACTGGATACGGAAAACCTATGCAACCTCTAAGTTCCCCATGCTTCGTAAGTGTAGTAAATACACCCCTCTTTTCCTTAAAAACTCCAGGAAGCCTTTCATCTATAACCTTTTTTTCAGACAGATAAACCTCGATCGCTCTCCTTGCAAGTTTAACAGCTCTGATACCTTCATCGAGTTTAAGCCTTTGCATGAGCCAAATCAATTGTGAGATATTAATGCTTTATTTCTACCTATCCATGACTTTAGGATAAAAATTTTATATATTTTTATGATTTGCATACTTATCTTTTAAGTTAGGTTTTTCAAGGGAGAGTCCAAAAAATTCAACATTATTTGTACTAACTGACAGTGTGAATAGCGAAGCTGGTGGAA
>CAZUUE010000082.1:0-4603 GCA_964623695.1 uncultured archaeon | reverse complement strand
CCAACAAACCTCTTCCTCTCCCATTTACCCTCCTTAACACTCCTATCAGCCTGAGGTATCTTTCTAACGACAGATAAGATTAAACCTATCGTATGTTCAGCTGCCGAAACGCTGTTTCCGCCGGGTGCATTCACAACCACAATTCCTCTTTCGGTTGCGGAATCCACATCGATGTTATCCACGCCGACTCCTGCTCTTCCTATTATCTTAAGATTCTCAGCCCTCTCAATTACTTCCTTGGTTACCTTCGTCCTACTTCTCACGACAAGTGCATCGTAATCTTTTATCACGTTAATAAGTTCTTCATGATCTATTTCGGTCTTTAAATCGACATCCAAACCGTTTTTCCTCATGAACTCCACAGATTCCTCGGCAATTGGATCCGCTATCAGCACTTTCATCGCATAAGGTTAAAAGCTTTGATTATAAATCTTTGCAAGGAAAACGATTTAAATCATTCAGATCGCTTTAGACTGTGAAGATTAAAGGAAGGGTAATATCGAAGGGTTTTGCAGAGGGTGAAGTTATAGTCAGTAAGAGGAGATTTTCATTTTTGGGAGATGTAGATGTTGAAAGTGGTGTTGTCGTCGCCGATGACAGTGATATAGTGGGTGAAAGAATTTCAAATAAGGTGTTCGTTTTTTATGGAGGGAGAGGTTCAACCGTTGGAACTTACGTACTTCTAAGGATGAAAAAGAGAGGGACAGCACCCAAGGCGATAATAAACGTTGAGACAGAACCAGTAATCGCAATCGGAGCGATAATTGCGGGCATTCCACTTATGGACAGATTTGAAGTCAATCCTCTCGAAATACTTGAGAGTGGGGATTTCGTGGTGATGAACGCTTATGATGGATTTGTTGAGATTAAGGGAAGAGTTTGAGAAGTTCGCAATAGTTTATTACATTGAGGAGATAAGGGATGGTTTTAGACTTCACGTTCAGCCTGTCGATCTTGAAGGTTTCAAATCTCTACTTATGGATCTCCTCTCAGAATACGATCTAAAGGTTCATTCGAGATTCGGTGGGTTCGTTGTGGAGATAAGGAAGCATAGAGAAAGGATTTGGATAAATCTCGTTTTACTAATTGCAACGTTCATATCTACAACCGTCATGGGCTCTCTGATGTTTGAAGGATTTGACATCTTTGGTGGAATCATGTATTCGATTGCAATAATGTTCGTCTTGGGATTTCATGAGATGGGTCACTACCTTTTTGCAAAGAGATGGGGCATGAAGACTTCTCTACCATACTTCATACCCTTTCCAAGCTTCATTGGAACTTTGGGTGCAGTTATAAGACACAGAGGTAGGATTCCGAGTAGGAAGGCTCTTTTTGATGTCGGTGTATCTGGACCCGTGTTTGGTATATTTGCATCGATCGTCGTTACGTTTGTTGGACTAAAAATGAGATTTGAGCCAAGTTACGAAGGTTTCATGGTAACTTTGGGCGTTCCTCCTCTGTTCGATTTCATAGCTAAGATCGTTGGATACAAAGGATCGTTCATACATCCAGTAGCGTTTGCCGGGTGGGTCGGTATGTTCGTAACATTCTTAAATTTGATTCCAGTTGGACAGCTTGACGGAGGTCACGTTCTGAGAGCTATGGTTGGTGAAAGAGCAGAAATTATATACAAGGTTATCCCGGTTACACTGATGCTGTTGGGATTGATAACGAGATCATCGATATGGGTATTCTGGGGTTTCATAACGCTCTTCTTTTCAATTCAGGCACATCCAAAACCAGTCGATGATAGCCCTATAGATTTGAAAAGATATGTGATTGGAATTTTAACCTTTGCACTGGGAATGCTTTGCTTCACGCCCACTCCCTTTAAAATCTCTAGCTAATATCCTCTTAGCATTCAACTTTCCAAGCTTTGAATTACCATCGATCAGAATCTCCTCATCAGCCTCAACCTCTTTAATCACACAACCGTCTGCAATCTTAACTCTTTTGGCTTTGACAAATCCACCAACACACCTACTCTGAATCAGAACATCCTCGGCAACTATGCGATTAAACCTCGTGCAGGCACCTATTATCGCCTTATCGCAAACTATATCCCCCATCACGACACAACCTTTACTCGTGTAAACTTCCTTAGCTTCTATGTTTCCCCAAAATATAACATTCAAACCCGCTATAACCCTTCCATCAAATCTCAAATGTCTCGTAACGACGCTACCGTTCTTAACTATCGTAACACCCTTACCTTTATCAACGATAAACATCAAATCACCTCATAGGCAGGATGCTCCTCAAATGTATATTTTACCGTTGAGAAGTTGGATTTAAACTCCTTTATTTCTTCTCTTATCCTCTTAGGTGATGACTTATCTTTCAAAGCCATGTCTATGAACCTTGCTATCTCTCTCATCTCATCCTCCTTCATACCCAGTCTGGTTACCTCCTGAACTCCTATCCTTATACCAGATGGATTTTCAACGTCCTTCACATCATCCCAAGGTAGGAGGTTCTTGTTCAGTATTATTCCACAACTTTCAAGCTTCTTCGCAACGTAATCACCACCTCCAAAATCTGAAACGTCAACTGCAATTTGATGTGACCTCGTAAATCCAAGATTTGGACATAAAACGTTGTATCCCAAGTTATACAACTCCTCAGCCAATACCCTTGCATTTTTAACTGTCTGCCTCGCATAATCCTTACCAAACTCCATCATCTCAATACATGCCATTACGTAGCAAGCTAAGCTGTGGATGTGGTGGTTACTAACGACACCTGGGAAGACTCCACGATCTATCTGTTTCGCAAGCTCCTTCTTGCACATGATTATGGCTCTCTGAGGTCCGAAGAACGTTTTGTGAGTTGATGCTGTGACGACGTCTGCTCCCTCCTCAATTGGATCTTGAAACTCGCCACCTGCCATCAAGCCTAAAACGTGACTGGCATCGTAAACAACTTTTGAGTTTATCTCCCTTGCAATTTCAACGATCTCTTTAACCGGATGAGGAAAAAGAAACAAACTTGCGCCTAAGACAAATATCTTAGGCTTTTCATTTCTTTCAACAATCCTCCTGGTTTCATCTACATCTATGTTGAAGTTTTCAACGTCGAAAGGGTAATGTTTAACTCTCAAACCTCTTATCCCAGCTGCCGAAAATCTGTCATGAGATATGTGACCTCCATGAGGGACTGAGAGTGAAAATATTGTATCTCCAGGATTTGTTAATGCAAAAAACGTTGCTAGATTTGCTGTGACTCCAGATATAGGCTGAACATTTGCATGTTCACATTTAAATAATCTCTTAGTTAAATCAACGGCGAGAGCTTCAAGTTCATCCATGTACTTACAACCCTGATAGAACCTCTTCCCAATCCAGCCCTCGGCGTATCTGTGTCCAAAATCACTCAGATAAAATTTTCTTACCGCATAGCTCGTTACGTTTTCGCTTGCTATCAGTGGAATGGAGTTCTTAAAAAGTTCATGATGTTTCTTAGTTATCTCTATGAGACTCTTAAGCATGTGATTTGTTTACTCAAAACTTAAAACCTTTATCCTTTTTAAAGCTGATAGAACTATTGCAAACGTTACAAGTTCACTCTCGCCAATTGGATCGCATAAAATTGCCCTTTCATCTTTCAAAACACTCTCAATCTCCTTAAGATGTTCACCTTTCGATATGAAAAGTGGAACAACCAGTATCTTTTCACTCCTCATCTTACTTATAACATCCGATAAGCTGGGCTTTTCGACAATGTAAGCTGTCGCGACTTCATCGAAGACACCAAGATTTTCAATCCTCTTTTTATGCATTTCAACAGTCTCCTTGTACTCTGGTAATCTACTCCCATGGGCAAGTATGACCAATCCAATCATTTTCGATCAAAGAAAGGATTTTTCCCCGTACATGCCAATGGAACACCCAAGACAACGGTAGAATCTATCATTTTAAGCATCTTTGCAACTACACCGATCCTATACATGATCCTGTTATCTACGTTCATGACACTTGCAAGCTTCACAGCCGAACCCAACGCGATTCCTAAATCTAAGATTTTAAACACACAGTTTGGACCTTCATAATCTCCACGAAACTTTGAAGCGCTTTCAAACTCCTTACAGTCCTTAAATCCACATGCAGAACAGTTTAAACCTAACGGTTTGTCACCCTTGACACCTACAACCAAGATACCTTCAGCCTTCTTAACGCTCTCTCCATCCCTTTTCCATCCTTCCCCCTTATCCTTTGCGAGTTCAATCATCTTATCGGCTATTCTATCCTTGTCTTCTCCGCTGATGTAAATTATCTCCAGGTCATCGATTCCCTTTGATTTCGGTGCAGTTCTTGCCGAAATTGCCATAAGAAGAGCTGAAATTCTTACAGCTTCGTGTCTAAAATCTTCCTCCTTCTCGATCATGAAATCCAATCCCATAAACTGTTAAAAACGATTTTGACTTCTTTACAGAACATTGCTAAGAAAGCCCCGCCCTAAACAGTAGATCGGAAAGTGTGTTGGTAGGTATATAAGCCCTTTAAATACCCTTAAGTGAACATTTATATACTACCAACACACTTTCCGATCTACTGTTTAGGGCGGGGAGGATGTCAAAGGTAAGGTGTATACGAATCTCGAA
>CAZUUE010000081.1:0-4650 GCA_964623695.1 uncultured archaeon | reverse complement strand
TGAAGCTTTAGCCGTAAAGGCGGGTGGAACGGGAGAAGCTCCGCACTTTAGTGTGGGGTAGCTCACTTGAGGAGAGTAGATGAGTTGAAATCTGAGAGATCGGAGGTAGAAGATTTCTTTAAGTTAAGGAAATGTAGTGCTCTTTATGAACAATAATTAATACTAATTAAAATAATTTTATAATATTATTCGTCAATCACTGCAGACAAAAATCAAACGGGGACAAACTTAGTCCCATAATGTATTATACCCTCATCTCCGTCCTCACCAAACTTCTTAAATACAGCCTTAACTCTCATCCCCTCCTCAATCTTATTCGGATCACAATCCAAAGGTGCAACTATCCTTGCACCCTCGTCAAGCTCTATAAGTGCGACTACGTAAGGCTTAGATTCCCAAAAGCTTTCAACAGCATCGTGCACGACACTCCAAGTTAAAACTCTACCGTATCCATTAAATTGAACTTCTTTAATCTTTCCCTTCCTCCTACACTTTGGACAAAGATTCCTAGGGGGATAGTAATAATTTCCACAGTTCTCACAGTAGCTTCCAATCAGACAGTATCTGAATCTGATCTTTCTCCAAAACTTTGGCAACATGCACATCACCTCGAAAATATCGTAACAACTGCAGTTCCACCTGTCCCTCCAACGTTCAAGCTTAAACCTCTTTCGGCATCAACCTGTCTCTTCCCAGCATCTCCCCTAAGTTGTAGGACTATTTCAACGGCCTGCCTTATTCCAGTTGCGCCGACTGCATGCCCAAAGGCCTTTAAACCACCAGACGGATTAACCGGAATTTCGCCATCCAACATCGTAACACCTTCTCTTATAAGCTCAGCTCCTCTCCCTTTCTCGACAAATCCAAGATCTTCGTACGCGATTATCTCTGCAATCGTAAAAGAATCGTGAACTTCAACTACATCCACATCCTTCGGTTCGATTCCAGCAATTTTGTAAGCCTGTCTAGATGCATGGACAACTGAGTCCATCGTGGTTATATCTCTCCTACTTTGCAAGGCAAGGTAATCGCTCGCTTGTGTGCACGCTTCAATGTAAACAGGTGTATCGGTGTATCTACTTGCAACGTCATCGCTCGCCAATATTACAACGGATGCCCCATCACATATAGGTGAACAGTCAAAGAGCTTCAAAGGCTCTGCAACATACGGGGAGTTTAGAGCTGTTTCTAAACTTATCTCCCTCCTAAACATAGCCTTCGGATTCAAAGTTGCATTCTTATGATTTTTAACACTCACCATAGCCAAGTCTTCTTCTCTGGTTCCATACCTTTTCATGTGCGCTCTTGCGATCATTGCATACAGGGCTGGAAGATTTGCACCATTAAAAACCTCCCATTCAACGTCTGCACAACTCGACAGGATCTCCATCGCATTTGGAACATCTGTAACCTTCTCAGCTCCAGCTGCAATTACTACATCGTGTAAGCCAGATGCGACAGCCATATAGGCTTCTCTCAAAGCAACTCCTCCACTCGCATCTCCAGCCTCAACTCTGACACACGGAACATGTAGATCTGCCAATCCCGAGTAATCGGCTATTAGAGACGCTATGTGCTCCTGACCTATGTATCTACCAGCACTCATGTTTCCAACATATACGGCTTCGATCTCCCTTCCTTCTAAATTAGCGTCCTCGAGCGCTTCAACACCCGCTGATATCATTATATCTCTAAAACCCATCTCCCAAAGCTCACCGAACTTTGAACAACCAACACCTATAATCGCAACCTTCATCAAATCACCTTCTTATCTTCCTCATGAGCTTTACGTATAGCCCGTAATCTATGAACTCGCATTCCCTTATTTTATCAAAAACCGTAGGATTCCTCTCAAATTCCTCAATCCTATCGGTAACTACAAAAGAGAATGAGTCACTTCCAGCTCCACTTCCATAAGACGTTACAAGTATTCTCTCACCCGGCTTTGCAACATCCAGAACGGATGCAAGACCTATCAGAGAAGAACCAGAGTATGTGTTACCAATGTATGGAACGACCAAACCCTGCTTCACCTGTTCACGGTTGAATCCAAGCATCTTCGCAACCCTCATGGGAAACTTTGCATTTGGCTGATGAAATACAACGTAGTTAAAATCTGATGGTTTCAAGCCGAGTTCTTCAAGCAAACCCTTTGTAGCCATGAATATGTGTCTGAAGTAGGCTGGCTGTCCAGTGAATCTACCGCCGTGTGATGGATACGGTTGACCCTCTCTCCTCCAGAAATCTGGTGTGTCGCTTGTAAATGAGTACGTTCCCTCGATCTCAGCTATGCAATCCTTACCGATTATAAAGCATGCACCACCCGCGCTTGCTGTAAACTCCAAAGCATCTCCAGGTTTACTTTGACTCGTATCGGCTCCAATTGCAACACCGTAATCGATCATTCCAGCCTTAACCATGGCGTAGCATATTTGAATTCCGGCCGTTCCGGCCTTGCATGCAAATTCCAAATCCGCACAGAAGTATCTGTTTCCAATCCCCAAAGCCTCAGCCACAATAGTCCCGGTAGGTTTAACCACATATGGATGAGACTCACTCCCAACAAACACAGCTCCTATTCTCTTTGGGTCTATTTTAGATCTTCTCAAAGCTTCCCTTGCACATTCAACAGCAATCGTTGCCGTATCCTCGTCCAAACCAGGAACAGACTTCTGTTCAACACCCAATCCCTTCCTTATAACCTCTGCATCCTCGCCCCAAATTCTGGCAATCTCATCAACTCTTATCCTATACCTGGGAATGTACGTTCCATAAGAGACTATCCCAACCATCACTTAACACCTCTCAACCTTTCAATCATCTCATCAACAGGCAAACCAGTTAAAACCAAACCAACCCTATCAATCTCGGCCAACTTCATAGCTATCTCATCAACCCTTTTCAAATTGTGCAAAACGACGACGTTCGGTTTCAAGTTTGCAACTCTCACAGCAACCATCGGAGATCTACCTGTCGTAACCTTTGTAAATATCAAAGCCCTCTCACTCGTGTAACCGTAGAGCTTGTAAAAATCGTACGCATTCAATGTTAAGATTGCCTTTATACTGTCTATGATCGTGTAACCGTTCACAGCCTTATCGGTTTCAACCACAACCTTTCCATCCAAGATCTCAACGAATTCCTCAAACTTCAGAGACTTCCCAAACTCTCTCATATCTATTATGACATCAAGATTTGCACCGCTCACAAGATCCCTGTACCTTGAAATAACCCTGTATCCTCTCTTCTTATCGATCTCAAACAAAGCCTTTATAAGCTTTTTAACAAAACCTATCCCTGGTGATCTCCTTCTATCGCTCTCGTAATCGCTTATGACTGATGGAGAAATGCCAAGTCTTTCCGCGAGCTCTTTTTGAGAGACTTCAAATATTTTCCTCCATTTTTTTAATGCTTTTCCAGGATTCTCTGAGAATATGACATCTCCCGAGATTCTATCTTTAAGTATGTTTATTACATGATCCATGCATCAGGTGAAGTTAAGAACTTATAACTTTAACGAAATGTTCTTCGTCTATCAACGTTTGTATAAAAATAATAAAAAATTATTCACAAACGTCGATCCATATAGCCTTTGGTGGACATGATTCGACACAGGAACAGCACTCTTCACAGTCTTCTATTCTAACTGGATGTGCCTTTCCATCATCACCTATCTCCCAAACCTCTGCTGGACAAACTCCTACACACTCTCCGCATCCGTCACACTTATCGAGATCTACCTTGATCTCGGGCATACCATCACCCTTGCAAAATGAGATGATAAGTATTTAATGTTTTTGAAATTAGCTCAAGAAGTAAAAAAACAAATTATTTAAAAAAGAAATTGGATCAAACTCCAGCTCTCTTTTCCTCCATTTCTTTAAGCTTTTCAGGTGTAGTTATATATGTCGTCGAACCAGATGACCAGTAAGCAGCTTTTCCCTCATCCAACAACTCCTGAACGATCTTATCAAGCTCTCTTTTCTTAACTCTAAGAACCTTAGCCAAATCCCTTACCTGCCAGGGCTTCTTCTGTAAGTACTCAATCACCTTCTGCTTCAATTCTTCCTTGCTAACCTCTTCCGCCATTTCAGGTCACCAAAAAAATTTGGTTAAAGCTGTATATAACTCTTTACCACTTGAATGCAGCGGACGTTCTGAAAGTTGTGTACAGGTAAGGAGTTCTTGCGTAATCCTCGATCAACTTCTCTGAGAACTCTAAGCCAGTCAACTCAAAGAATCTCTCCCAACCAATTCTGTCTATCCATTCAGCAATTCTTTCGTACTTTTCTGCATGTGTAGCCCATGTTTCAAGGATGTTTTTAACAGTTTGAACTACCTCAGGCCATCTGGGTGGGTTGTTCGGTAACCATGGAACGACAACCTTTGAGAACTGTGGAGGATATCTTGCATCCGATACCTTACCGGCTACGAGTATTGCAACTCCATCGTTTTCGGGATCAAATAGTGGCATACCTGGGCACATCGTGTAACAGTTGCCGCAGTACATGCACTTATCCTTGTCAAGTATAACAGTCTTTCTCTTCATGTCAGGCTTCAATGCAGCAGTTGGACAAGCTGCTACAGTTGATGGGATTTCGCAAGTCCTTCTGACCGCATCGTCATCTATTACAGGTGGTCTTCTGTGAA
>CAZUUE010000080.1:0-4673 GCA_964623695.1 uncultured archaeon | reverse complement strand
TGAGTTGTCTGTATTAACTATAATAACCCTTTCTTGTCTATTAGTAGATTTAGAAGTACTGTGTAAAGAGTACATATAGATAGGTAACTGCATGCATGAGAAGGTTGTCTTTCCTAAACCACTTGGTGCGATGATTGTGATGACTTTGCCTTCCAGCGAACATGAAAAAATAGAATCAAGGAGCTTTTGGGTCTGCTCAATCATTACTCATCACTCCTTTCTAAGTCTGACTCCTATACAATTCGTTGTTGTAACAAACACATTCTCCACTTCGAAGTCACTTAAGTATTCATTGATAATTTCCACGAAAGTAAAGAGATCTTCCCAAGAACATGGAGTTTGTAGCTGTATGACCAGCTTCATATCACTTCCTCCTTTCTTGAATTGCATTCGGGCAAATCTGGTTGAAAGGACAATAGCTGCATTCCCAATCCCACATCGGTGATTTCCAAGTGTCATACAGCATCCACACTTCATCATCCGTAGGTTTTTCTGTTATGTCGAACTCCAAGAGCTTCTTAGGAGTGATGTAAATCAACTTGCCTTTCTCGAAGTCTGTAAGCCATAGGTAGAGCTTCACTTGCAAAATGTGGTGCTCGTAGGGTTTGTTATCGTAGACGTCTTGTGCATATTTGATTTCCACTATCCAATCTCTGACTATCGCATCAACTTGACCAACCACAACGCAGTTTCCAAGTTCCTTCTTGAATTCAACCTCAACACTTGCATTGTATTCCTTCTTAAGCCATTCCTGTAATCCCATGTGAACGAAGCGACCAACCAAGATTGGTGGATTGATGGTAAAGACCTCCTTGAACTTATCAAAGAACTCAGACTTCTTGCGACATTGTACAAGCTCCGTAACATGGATGACATTAGGCTCTGTGAAATATCTATGTGCAAGCTGCTGCTTCCATTCCCAATCGAGAATTGCATCAAGAAGCATTCTCTATTCCTCCTCGTACTCCTCTACGAAATCCCTAATCTTCTCCCTGAGAAACTCGCTAATCGTTTCGTAATTACTTTCTTTGATCGCTCTCTCAAGCTTTTGATAAAGCTCATCGGAAATACGAACACTAATCTTCGGCATTCACTCTCCCTCCTCAAAAAGATTAGAAGTTATCTTTGTGTAGTTATAAAATCCATATGTTCTACAAAATCTTTTATCACTTTGTCGATTCTCTCTTTGAATGGAACGAAATCGTTGTATCCATCCACACAATCCGTGATTTTGAAGTTACGCGCTTCATCGTACGCTCTGTCTGCTACCCACTCTGCGAACTTTGCTTTCAGAGCTTCGTCACTCTCAATGTACCTTATTACGTCGTCTACTTCTGCAGCTCCTTTTTGTACATCATCCCACAAACCCACAAGCCCTAACACCTTTCCTATATCCACAACTCCTTTCTGCATTTCCCATCACCAATACTATGTCTGACATAAGGAGTATATAAGGATTACTATTTACGACAATATTAAGACATGTTCAGGATTTTTATAAGCAGTTTTGTAAAATCCGTCTCATCAACTCTGTAATTCGACTTCGATCAATATTATGTCTGAAAGAATAGGATGCATGAGAACGGATCTATTTGCGTCTGAGAGGATGTTTGTAGACTAATTGAACTTGGCTTTCTTCAACTTGTTCATGCAGTCTTCACATACAACCTCAACAACTTCACCATAGATTCTTTCATACCTTCGAATGAGTCTTTCAAGGTCTTCTGGAACCTCTCTCTTGCAGTACCTACATCTCAACCTCTCCTTACTCATGTCACCTCGGTACTTTGAAGATTCTTATTCCCCTTGTATGAAAAATCGGTTCAAGGTTTCTATCAACTTCGTAACAGACACAAGCTAAGCGAACAGGTTTAACAGGTCTGTATTGCCTTAAGTACCAGAAGTGATAGGATTCAAGCTGTCCCAATGCACTCCTACCTGCTCTCGGCTTTACTTCGAATATCCAGATGTGCCTTGGAGTCTCACCTACTGCGTCTATTCTCAGCTTCGTTAACGCTCCTATTGATTCGATAACAGCTTCAATCTCTCTCAACGTACGATAGTCAATCAAACCCTTCTCGTAGAGTTCTTTACGCTTTAGATACTCGTCTTCAAGATGCTTTGGAATGTAGCCCGTTCCAACTCTAACATCGTAGTTGATGCGAATGAAGTTGAGATCAGTTAGAGCCAAGAACTTGTGCCAGATTCTCGATTCTTCTGGTCCCATGTGTGGATATCTCGGGAAGATTCTCATCGCCATTCCGAATCACCTTATCCCCATGTTATTGATGCTTGTCCTGTTACGAGATTAACCATTTCCTCAGTTAAAGCAACTCCAACAGCATCGCACCATTCGATGAGAATGTACTTCTTAGTCCATGGATCGACAGGAAGAGAGATAAGCCATAGCAGAAAGTCGTGCTCTTTGTCAGGATCGAGATACTCTTCGGGAATAAGGCCTATGAATTCCCCCATCTAACTCGCCACCTTCTCTATTGCTGCTATTTCAAGTTCGTATTCCTCAATCTTGAGCTTGAGTTTGTCAATCCTTGCCTCCATCCTTGCTTTGTACTCCTCTTTCCTCTCTTCAATTGTCTTAACCCTAAGCTCGGCTTCTTTCCTCCATCTCTCAATAAGGGCATTTAACCTTGCTTCCCTCTCTGTAATCCTTACCTCTGCAATAGTCTTCAGCAACTCTATACGAGCTGCTATTCTTTCAGCTTCTATTCCCTCAGCCTCTTCAAGGCGGAGCATTAACTCTGCTATCCTTGCCTGAATCTCTGTTGTTGTTTTATCCCTGTAAGCTGCAAAAGCTTCTCTTGCTGCTGCTATCCTTGCCTCTAACCGCTCTCTAATCTCCGCGATCATCGCATCGAAAACATCCAAACGCTCTTTCATTATTGTTTCAAGGTGTTCAATCTGCTTCTCCAATCCCTTAACTCTGAGCTTCAATCTCTCAAGCCTTAGCCTTGCTCTTTCCTCCTTGTCGATCAACTCCTCAGGCTTGATGTACTGCTTCCACAACGCAATGTAAGCCTCAACCATATCGGGATCAACAATATGTTCAGAGAGCCTTGCAGTAGCCTCTCCTTCGTCTATCTTTCCATCTTTGAATGCCTTTTCAACCTCCTTAACTCTCAAATCAGTAATTTCAATTGCTTTCCTGATGTTCTCCTCCATCAATCTGAACTTTCTCTCATCGTCAGTCCAATACGCAAGGCTAATTGCATCCCATAGAGTCGATTCAGAAACGTATCCCTTCACATACGCTTTGGCAACATCTGTTACATACCTTCTTGCTTCTTCTCTGAGCACCCTCTTCCTGATTAGTTCGTACAGCATTAGAATCTTGTCATCTGCATAACCTAACTCGACGAGTCTCTCAACAAACTCTTCAAGTTTAGCAACTCCATGCTCGTAGAGGTCTTCTATTTGGCTGACTGTGAAGTCTGCTGGACGTGTTATCTTCCTGACTTCCTTATCATAAGGATCAGCAATTGAATGTCTCAGAACGGGCCCCATTACAACCCATGTAAGCCATCCTATTCCGAATGTCCAGCTTATGTTCCTTATGAAGAACGAAACAGCGTTTGCAGGTAGCTTAGAACCAAGAATTTCTGTATGACCGATTAAATCGAATATCGTTGCGAGAACATTGAAGTCTCCTGCTATTGTGAAGAATTCAACTGAGTAGTGAACTGCATCTCTGAACGAGACAGGGCCCTTGGGCATGAACATCTCAAGTAGCCATTCGTAGAAGCTTCCCCATATTGCTTCTGAGATTCTAAAAATCAGTTCATAGAAGCCGAAGAATATGGTTATGTAGCTGCCTATTGGATCTTTGACGATCTCCTTTTCCATCCTTTCAAGGGTTGACGAGATATCGTTGTAAATTTCCTGCCAAACAATCTTGACCTTCTCTGTCTTTATTTCCTCCATCTTCTCGTTTATGATGTCGAGCTTTTGTTTTAGTTCTCTCCTTCCCGTTTCTAAGGCTTTGATTTGGTCATCTCTTGTCATCGATTGAAAAGCCTTTAACCCAGCTTCAAGTCCTTCAGCTAACAAACCGCTGAACAGCTTCATGCAGCTTCAACCTCCTCTTTAACACTCTCATAGGGATACTCAGGCTCCTCTATTTCGATTTCCTTTATGAAGATCCATGTAACGGGATTCTTTGGCTCTCCCTTAACCTCTTTCGTTTCTGGATCATATTCAATGGTGAAAAGATCGTTGAAAAGACTCCATAAGAACCACGCTGCAAAGCTACCAATGAATTCGAAGAGTTTAGCTTTCAAGAAGTCATCTATTCCGAGAATCGCTGATCTCACATTGCCAAACTGCTCATTAACCCACTTGGAAAACTTATCGAATTTCTCGCTCAAAGCATCAACCAGAGGTTTAGCAACATCCTGTATGTAGCCAATTGGGTCTCTGAGGAATTCGGCAAACTCATATTTGAACCAATCAATCCAATCCGAAAGGGGTTTTACAATAGGATCGATCCATGAAAGGATTGTATTCTTAGTGTTTTCAAGCTGCTCTCTGAACCAATTTGGAGCATTTGTAACCCAATTCGTGAAATTTCTTGCTAAATCTCCTAACTTCCGCCAAATATTTGTAATATCCTTTATTGCATTGTTCACTCCTTCTTTGATCCAAGAAGGAATGTGCCT
>CAZUUE010000079.1:0-4781 GCA_964623695.1 uncultured archaeon | reverse complement strand
TAAAGGGCGAGGGTTCCCCATAGGGGAACCACCATCAGATCCGTCTCACGACGGCGTCATCGGCTTCGGTTTGTGTCATTGGGCCGGGTCAGAGCGACCCTCTGAAGGATAGAGAGGAGGGAATAAAAATGTTTCGGGAGAAGGTTGCAACCCTCTACAACATAATCTAAACCAACCTTCTACCCCCTCCCTCCTCCCTTAATTCCTTCCCTCCTCCCTTAATTCCTCTCCGCCCTGAAGGGCGGAGCTTCCTTAGCGACATTTTGTGAAATGATTGATCAAGCTAAGAGAAAATTCAACTAAGGTTATATAAACATCTTCAATTACCGAACGGTATTGCGTCACGGTTTTCATTCAATGTAAATTGCAGGTTTACCTGGCATGGCCATCTTTCTTCTTTCTTCTGGCATAGCGGATTCATCTAAGATTATCTCAATTCCAAGTTCCTTCTCTATGAAATCTCTGTTTTCTTCAACGATAGATCTCTCATCAACATCCGCTATCGTTCTAAAAGTATCTTTATCCTTGAAAACTCTCTTCAAGAACGATGATACATCCTTGGCTATCTTTCTAAACTTGTCATCTTGCATCAACCTCGACATGGCAGATTTCATGTTATCTGATTCCAATGCAACCTTGAGAGCTTCAACCTTCCAATCTTCAGCAAATGAAACGTAAACTCTTTTACCTTTAAAGAATTTCATAACTTCCTTCACATCTTCCATGAATTTCATAAGGTAGTTTTCAATTGCCTCAGCTTTCTCATCGATCTTTCTCTCACCAAACTCTGGATAGCTTTCAAGACTCACGAAAGTATCGTGCCTTAAATGCCACAACTCTTCACATATGTGAGGTATGAAGGGAGCAAGAAGCTTTATCCAATCATCCAAAATTACAGCCAAGTTGTCACCGCCTCTCTTCAGATACCATCTGACATCGTTCATAACTTTGAAGAACGCCGAATTTACAGCTCTTCTCGTCTGTAACTTCTCCATAGCTTCTCTTGTCTCTCTAATCGCTCTTTGAAATCTACTGACGAGCCACCTATCTAAATGATCGATCTCTTTAACTTCTCCATAGTTCTCCTTTACCAGTTCATAAAACCTCTCTAAATGTCTTTTCATAGCTTCAACTTCCTTCCTCCTCCAATCGGCATCGCTCTCGTATTCAGCCGAGTACAGAATGTACAACCTGGTTACATCTGCGCCGTTCTCTTCAACAGCTCTCTTCATCGTCAAAAGAGGACCTTTGCTCTTGCTCATCTTCTTACCTTCCAAGCTAACGTAACCGTTGACAGCTATTGCCCTTGGCCAACAGCTTATAGGAAAAATGGCTATGTGATGGAAGAGGAAGAAAAGTAAATGATTTGCAACCAGATCCTTACCACTACTCCTCAAATCGACAGGATACCAATACTCAAAATCTCTCCTTACCTCTTCAAGTATCTCGACGCTCAATCCTGAAGATTTCGCAACATCCGTAGCATCTCCGATCCCAAGCAGTACGTGATCTAAGAAGTTCGGTGTGATGTTTTCGGCTTTAAGCTTCCCTTCGTTTATGAACTTTGCAAGGATGTAGTAAGCCATGTATATAGTTGAATCTGAGAGACTTTCAATTAGCCACTCTTTGTCCCATGGAATTCTCGTTCCCAACCCTCTTCTCCTTGCACAAGCCTTATCCTTAAGCCACTCAATTTTGTTTCTAAATTCCTCTTTGTAGTAGTCCGGTATTATCTCCATCTCTTCGAGCCATCTTAAAACCTCATCCTTCCATTCATCGTCCGAATACTTTATGAACCACTGATCTCTCACGACTTTAACTATACATCTTGTACCACATCTACAAACAACGGGCTTCTCACTGAACTCGTAAAATACATCTCCTATACCCAAATCAATTAAATCGTTCTGTAGGACTTCCTTTACATCCGAAACCCTCATCCCAGCGTACTTACCGGTTGTTTCAAGTAGAACTCCCTTGTGAAACTCCTTTTTATAAATGATCTTGGTGGCCTTATCGAGTAGTTCGGTCTGTTCTTGACTTTCTATTCCAAGATCCTTCACGATGTCCGCGGCTGGAACTTTGTAATCTTCATCTTCGATCTTTATCAAAACTATCGGTTCTATTTCAAATTTTAAGCTTTTCAACGCACCACTTCTCTTTAAATCCTCCAAGGCTACGTAATCGTATGGAGCATGCGCGGGAACGCTCATAACAACGCCGGTTGCATTATCGGTATCTACGAATTCAGCTGGTAGAATCGGTACCAAGACATTCTTAAACCCCATCTTTTCAGCAAGCTCAGTCAGAATTTGAATGAAGTCTCCTTCTTTCAACCATTTAAATATACACTCATCAAATTTCTCATCACACTCCAGCATGGCTATTTCTTTCTTTTCCCTTACGCTTTCATCCAAACTATCCTTCAACATCTTAACCAAGATTGGATTTACAACAGTCTTACCGACGAACTCATCGGCATCTACCTCTTCAACAATCTCAACATTCTTCCCCTGATACCTCAGTTTTTCCACAGCCTCCCTGCTGACAAACCATCTTTCATCGTTCACTTCAGCCAATACGTATCTCGTAGGCTTGACCCAGATGTTTGTTACACCAAAGATCGTTTCAGGTCTAAGCGTTGCGCATGGAAAAACTATTACACCGTATCTCTCGTCAAAAGTGTAAAACTTTATTACGGTAAAGTCAACTATCGTAGCCTCCTCTCCCATCAGGAGATCGTGATCTTCAACTGGATTGTTGCAGTTTGGACAAAACCTAACGGGATGCGAACCTTTAGCAATTAAACCCTTCTCCTTCAGCTTGTAAAACTGCCACTCTATAAACTTCTTGTAGGGTTCATCTGTTGTTGTAAACTTCCTCCTCCAATCTATGGAGTATCCTATTCCTCTAAGGGCATTCTCGGCTTCTCTTGCAAAGTACTCAACTACTTTCTCGGGAGTTGTAAGATCTATCAAGATCTCTTCCGGAACATCGTGATACTTCGTGTAAACTTTTATCGTTCTCTCGTCTCTCTTCGCTATGAGTTCAGCCAAACCTATTATAGGTGTTCCAGTTACATGAAATCCCATTGGGAAGAGAACGTTGTATCCGCACATCCTCTTGTATCTAGCGATTGCATCTCCGATCGTGAAAGTTCTACAATGACCTACATGCAAATTTCCGTTGAGATAAGGATAGGGAATTGTTATGAAGAACTTTGGTCTTTCATCTGGATCAGCGTGAAATATCTTAGCCTTCTCCCACTCCTCCTGCCATTTCTTCTCGATCTCTCTAAACATAGAGGTAAGATAATTCAAACTTCAAAAATAGTTTACTGAATCTGATCCGCTTGATCAAAAAACTGACAGATTAATTCTTAAAGGTTTAAACGATCTCTTTTAGGGAGTCAAAGGAGTTAAAAGACTAATCTGACAAAAGATTTCTTAATCGGTTAAATCTTCTCCTCAGTCTCGTATCTTATAATGATTTCTGGAACGAATTCCTTGAGTTTGGCACCGACTCTATAATAAAACTCCTTGGGATAAGGAGTGACTTCTCTAAACCTTGGATCAAATGTGTCCTCGTTTACAAAACGCTGTAAGACGTATCTCTTTACGTTGTAACTCGATAGTATTTCACCTATCCTTATCAGATCCTCTTCATCCGTTATTGTAGGAACAACGGTCGTTCTTATCTCGTAATCCACACCCGAATTGACCAAGATTTTCAAACTCTTTAAAACCTTCTCAAAAGAATCTTCTCTCTTGGTGACCTCTGCATATCTCTCGGGAATTGCTTTAAAGTCCATTGCAACGTAATCAAGTAAATCCATCAGAACTTCAAGCCTATCTGGATAGTAACCGTTTGTATCGAGTTTGACAAAAAGTCCGTAATCCTTTAGGATTTTAATAAACGAGCGAAGTTCATCGATATCTTGTAATAAAGGTTCACCTCCTGTCAGACAAACTCCATCTATCAGATAGTTCTTTCTAATCTCTTTGGCAATGTCGCTGGGTTTGGCTTCAACTCCACCACTGAAAAGTCTGTGGTTTTGACAGTACGGACATCTGAATGGACATCCAACAAAAAATACAACTGAACATAATTTTTTTGGGAAATCGATTGTTGAAAGATCGAGTATCCCACCGTATCTCATTTAATCACCTTACGTATCTCCCTTATCAAATCGTCCCTACTTGGAACCTCTCCCCTAAAAAGGATCTCTTCATTCAAGGCTATCGAGGGTGTCGATGCCACGTTGTATTGTAAAGCTGTTATCAAGTCTTCTTCGATATCTATCTCTTCGAATTCTAAGTTTAACTCCTTGGCAACTTCCATTGCGATCCTCTTTGCATTCGGGCAGTTGGGACAATCCTTTTTTGTAAAAACTATCAACTTCATGAAGTAATTTGAATGCTCGATTTAAAAAATGCATCCCTATTTCTGACCTTCCCCCCGCCCTAAACAGTAGATGACAAAGTTGGCAACCAAGTTTATAAATTTATAAAAGTGCTTTAAATACTTGATTGCCAAAACTTTAACTTTGTCATCTACTGTAAAGAGCGAGGCTTTCTTAACGACGTTTTGTAACGATCGGAAAACTAACCTTTAGTGAATTTGAAGAGGCACTTAAGAGAAAACCACCAATGCTTTGGATACCTGAAGAAAAGGATAAGGAGAGATTTCTGTATTGGGTTTATAGCAGTTTCGAGAAATCTGTAATGCGCCCTGTCAAGACAACAATAAATTATAAATAGTAGGAATACAACTTATGAGAC
>CAZUUE010000078.1:0-4843 GCA_964623695.1 uncultured archaeon | reverse complement strand
AAACTTTTACGACGGAACTGAAGTCGTAAACTTTCACATTTCTTGAATATCTCTCTTTTATAGGCTCATTCTCTCCTTCTATCTATTAAATACTCCTTAAACTCCTTAAAACCTTTAGTATCGTCTCAACATCTTCCTTAGAATATTCCCTGAAGTATCTTGAAAGTAAATTACGCATCATTCAATATCATTCAGCAGTATCTCAATATGAAACGCGTTTCCTCACTCTCAAAATGTTTTCAGACTCTTTAGACTTCCTTGCCCTGTCAAAAAGAAATAGATCTTTCTCTCATAAGAAACAGATAGATTGCTAAAAAATGTAAAAACTTAACGAAGGTTTTATTACTTTCAAATCGATATTCAATATGCTTCCGATGAACGTTAAGCAGATGAAGAAAATGATGAAACAGATGGGGATCGACATAGAAGATCTCAATGCAATAGAGGTCATCATAAGAACATCTGATGAGGAACTGATATTCAAAAACCCAAGCGTCACGAAGGTAGTTGGAAGGGGGATAGAGGTCTTTCAAGTCATGGGTAGTTACGATGTAATCAAGAAGGTCAGCGAAGAGGACGTGAAGTTGATAATGGAGCAGGCGAACGTAGATGAAGAGACAGCAAGAAAGGCTTTGATCGAAGCGAAGGGGGATCTTGCAGAGGCTCTAATGAAACTTCAAAAATGAGACCACCGATAATCCTTGCAAGAGGTAAACACACGTTCTTAGTGAAGAGATTTGAAGGAACGTTGCACACTCACGATGGAATAATAGATCTTAAGAGTATTAAGGATAAGAATTTTGGAGACGAAGTTGAGACACATCTGGGTGTGAAGTATAAGATACTACCTTACAGAGCCGTCGATTTCTTCAAACACTTCAAGAGATCAACAACACCGATAATGCCAAAGGACATAGGTGCGATAATAGCATATACAGGTTTGAGTCCAGATTCTCTCATACTCGATGCCGGAACTGGGACTGGAATGCTTTGTGCTTACCTTGCATACTTCAACAAGTATGGAGAAGTAGTCACCGTAGAGAAACGTAAGGATTTTGCAAAGATCGCAAGAGAAAACTTCAAACTCGCTGGATTAAAGAACATACACCAAATCATCGGGGATGTCAATGTAGTTTCGGAGGGATTCAAATCGGAGTTCGATCTGATAGTTTTAGATATGAAAGATGACGTTCGTTTCATTCCAAAGGCCATGGAGATACTGAGGTATGGGGGTCACTTAGTTGTCTACAATCCATACATAGAAGACACAAGAGCTGTTTATGAAAAGATGGTTAAGGTTGGATTTAAAAACGTTGAGAGTTTTGAAATTGTCAAGATAGACTACGAACATAAAAGAATTGGGACGAGACCCATGACAAGAATCTGGCATACTGGATTCCTCGTGATGGGTAGAAAGTTTTAATACCTTAAGATCGAATTTTAAGATGAACGTGCTGATTAAAAGGAGGGAAACTGTAAAACTTCTGATAATGTCCCTACTTTTAAACAATTTAAATCAGAGAGAGATTGCAAAGAGGTTGGGATTGACACCTCAGGCTATATCTGAATACTTCAAGGAGCTGAGTTCGAAAGGTTTGGTGGAGAATTACAGTTTGACGGAAGATGGATACAGATGGCTGGTTAAAATGCTGTTCGATCTTCACGTATGGACTGAAAAGATCCTGAAGGATTTGTACTCAAAGAACATCGTAGCAATAGCAGTCGGCGAAGTTAAGAGAAACGATGGCGTTAGATATTGGTTCGAGGATGGATTGATATACTGCAAGGTCGACGAAAATTACAACGCGATTGCACTGACGGATGGAGTTAACGATGAGGTTTTGATAAGACCAATAGCTTTTAAGCCTCCAAGGAGAGGTAAAGTTTACGTCTTCGTCGTCCCAGACGTCACATCTGGTGGTAGTAGGTTGGTGGACATTGAAAAGCTGAGGGAAATTGGAAGGAGAAAGATCGTCGTGGCTTTGGGCGTTGAAGCGTTCGTAGCGTGCAAAAAGGCAAATTTAAATCCTGTCCTATTTGGTGCGAAGTGCTGCTGTGTTGAAGCTGTCCATCACGGATGTGATGTTCTAGCAGTCTGTACACAGTCTCTTGTAAATGATCTAATTCAAACTCTCATCGATGAGGAAATAGATTACGAGACTGTTTAGATATTTTCAAACTGGTAGCTACCTCTGTATGACTTCGTTCTCTCAGACATCTTCACGAATATCAGTTGGACTATTCTGGCATTCCTCTTTAACCAGATACCGTTGTGAACTACCAAACCAACCTCACTTCTCCCAACGTAACCCGCATCCCACACTGCAGTTAAAACGTCAACACCGCACCTTACGAGGGTTGATCTAGGTTTGGCGATCGCTATCAAATCGTTTGGCATGTTTATCTTTTCGTTCAGATAAGCCCTGTAGAATCCCTTTGGAAGGAAAACCCAGTCGTCTTTAAACGGGACATACTCGACCTCTGGGAGCTCCTTTGAATGAAATTCTATTCTACCAAACCCCTTCAACTTCGAAACAGATTTGAGTGTGCAATCAAATCCGTTTGGCTGTATTTGAACGTCTAAGTCTATGTAATCTTCTATCATCTTATCGTATATTATCCTCTTTCTGATCTGATCTCCACTCAGAACCGAACCGGCACAATCGAACGTTTCGGCATAAGGCTTTATGTCTATTATGGGAGAACCAACGAAAGCGTCAAGTTCGTCCAGAAAGATCCTTCTGCCCTCTATCTTTTTTATCGTCGCCAAACTCATCCCAATTCTGTTTGGTCTGTTCGGTGATCTCGTTGCGAACACACCCTTAACGATCCTTTTGTCCCCGTGCGGATGAACCTTTAAAGATTCAACAGCTTTATCTAAGTAGTAAAGGATCCAGACGTTCATACCTTCCTCAAGTCCATCCATCCCCTCTCTGTATTCATCCAAGATCTCTAAAACTCCTTCCTCAACAACGAAGCCTATAGGCTTGATCTCCATAAAACATTATAACCCTTGAAGAATTTAAATCATGGAGGTTGAAGTGAAGTTTAGGATTGGGAAGGATTTGAAGGAGAAGATCGAAGAGATTGCGGAATTTGTGATGGAAGTCTTTGAGGAAGACTACTATCTTTTACATCCTTGTAGAGATTTTTTAAAGACGGATGAAGCCCTGAGGGTAAGGAAATCGGATAGATTCTATTTAACGTACAAGGGACCTAGGGTTGATGAGGAAACAAAGACGAGGGATGAGGTAGAGGTTGAGGTGAAAGATCCTTACAGAACGTTGGAGATATTTAAAAGATTGGGTTTTGATGTTTTTGCAAAGGTCTCAAAACTTAGAAGAATTTACAGATTGGGGGAATTTAAGATCTGTATAGATGACGTTGAAGGCTTAGGAGAGTTCATTGAGATTGAAGTCGAAGGTGAGCTGAAAGATAGGGAAAAGGTACTGAATCTCGCAGAAGATTTGGGGTTGAAAGATCCAATAACGAAATCTTACTTAGAACTCATTTTAGAAAGCAACGTTAACACTAACCACGTTTAACTCTGTGCATAACCATGGTCGATTCATCGAATGTGGAATCTGTAGGTTTCTATTCTTTCAACTGGCTTCCACTCAACCCCTCTCTTAAACAAAAACGTAAAGATCGAGTATATGGCTGAGGATTGTAGTATGAACGTGTGGATGATCAATCCAACAAAACCCTTCAATCCTTCCCTGAATCCAAATTTGTATATTAAGTATGGAATTGAGAGGGGTAAGAGTGGTGAAAAGATGGATACGACGTAGGTCAAAGTTAAGGATGAGATCCATGAGATCATGAAGCCAAGATCCCTCGTCCTTAGAACATCTTTGAAGTATTTCCACAGTTGCAATCCACCGTAATACCATCTACATCTTTGATTAAAGAGATCTTTCCAGTTCATAGGAGCCTGTTCAAGTAGCTTTCCATCTACCAATATCGCCCTGTAACCCAAGCAATGCATCCTCGTCGCAAACTCTGCATCTTCTGCAATGAAATCTTCTCTGAGCTTATACCTCGATATCTTATCAAATCTAAGAACGCCTATTAAGCCGTTGAACTGTTTAAACCTAGTCCTCTTTAGTAAGAAGTTTAAAACCCTGTATTCAAACCAAACCGCTTTAGACGTTAGATTTATTGGATTGTATATGTATCTCCTGGTCGATGCCAAGTAAGCCTTCTTGTCCTTCTCAAGTGCCCTAACACACATCTTAACGAAGTCTCTGCTTGGATTTGAATCTACATCAAATATAACCAAATAATCTGGGTTAAAATCCTTTAAAAAATCCAAACCGTCGTTTATGGCACCAGCTCTCTTCCCCCTGTTTTCATCTCTAATTATTATCTCCACATCTATCTCTTTCAACCTTTCGATCCTCTCATCGTTTGGATTCTTCTTGTCGATGACGTAAATTATCTTAGATTTAAAAGATTCGAGATCTAAACTCTTTATTCTTTCAACAGACTTCAAAATTGTTTCCAAAGGTTCAAATGGAGAGACTGGAATCAATATTGCAACCTTCATAAAACCACTCCTGCGCGGAAACCTTGTGCTTTAGCGTGGGGAGGAGAGCAAAGAGCAATATTTCTAGCAGCATTTAAATCTCTATCTAATTTTAATCCAAATTTCTTACAAATGAATATTCTTTCTTTAACTTTTCCTTTAGCTCCACATCTTGAGCAAGTTCTAGATGATCCTTTTGGATTAACAAAAATTACTGGAACCCCATTCTGTTTAAGTGCTTCGTAAGCGAATCTGTGAACTTTAGTTCTCGACGGTTTTTCTCCTAATTGATGTAGTGCTTGAATCCAATCGTTT
>CAZUUE010000077.1:0-4943 GCA_964623695.1 uncultured archaeon | reverse complement strand
TCCATAACGTCGAGTCCCCGCAAGGGGATAGCCGTAACGGGTGCAAGACCGCTCCCTTAAGCTTACTCCCCGCCCTCGCTGGATCCCTCGCACTTTACAGTAGATCGGAAAGTGTGTTGGTAGTATATAAGCCCTTTAAATACCCTTAAGTGAACATTTATATACTACCAACACACTTTCCGATCTACTGTTTAGGGCGGGGAGAAGGTCAGTTGATAAAATAAGTGATTAACCGCCCTGCACAGTCGGTCAGGTACGACAGATCATGTTCATAACTGAATCATAATTAAAAAACACGATAGGTGAAATTTATAACACATGAGGGGAACTAAAAATCCGATGAATCCTAAGAGGATCATAGCGATCTTGGTATTCCTGCTTGTGGACTTAGTGATATCTGTAGCATTCGTTGATCTATATACGGAATACTTATGGTTTCAATCCCTTGGATACGGAAACGTTTTCATAAATATGCTCAAATACAAGATTGCAATCTTTGCTTTATCGTTTTCGATTATGTTCATAATTCTGATTGTTAATTCAGTTGTGATTAGGAGAGCTATAATGGATTTCTTGGGCGAAAAGATCAGATACTTTTACGAGATCGATCTCATAATTTCACTCATTATGGCGTACTATTTCTCTACAAGATGGTTGGATCTCGTTTTCTTTTTGAACTCAACTGATTTCAATCTGAAAGATCCCATATTTGGTTACGACGTTTCATTCTTTGTGTTCAAGTTACCCTTCATAGAACTCCTCATTCAGATATTTGCTGTATCGATCCTCTTCTGTTTTATAAACTCGTTCATTTATTACATATATCACTTCAGATGGGTCAGAAGTTGGGAGGAGTTTAAGGAGGTCTTTCCAGATCTCGGATATCTGCACATCTCTTCACTCTTCTCTATCGTCTTCATATTGATATCGATCTACCTCTACATCTCAAGGTTCAATCTGTTGTTTTCGCAGCACGGCGTCGTGAGCGGTGCGAGCTGGGTTGAAGTTAACGTTTCCATGCCATCGATGTTGTTACTCTCGTTCGTTTCGATAGGATTTGCGTTTGCTTGTTTGAAGTTTAGAAGCTTTGAGAAGATACTTCTCATACTTCTAATCTTCATAATTCTGACTTTTACTTTTTTGGGAATAGTTCCGTTTGCTTTTCAGAAACTTAAGGTTGAACCAAACGAACTTGAAATGGAGTGGAACTACATAAATTACAGCATACACTACACGAGGTTTGCGTTTGGTTTGAACGTTGAGGAGTTTCAGTATAACATCGAATACAATCTCAGTTACGAAAAGGTTGAGAGGCACAGAGGAACGTTTAAAAATGTAAGACTGTGGGATCACAGACCTCTTTTGGATGTTTACAGACAGTTACAACAGATAAGAACTTACTATTTCATAAACGATGTCGATGTTGACAGATACTACATAGACGGGAATTACACTCAGGTGATGATATCTGCAAGGGAACTGTCGACAGATCTACTACCTTCAAGAGCGAAGACGTGGGTGAACAGGCATCTTGTTTACACACACGGATACGGTGTCATAGCTTCACCAGTCAACGTCATATCGAGGGAAGGTCTACCGGAGTTCATACTGAAGGACGTTCCTCCAACTGGGAAGATAGACGTTCTTGAACCCAGAATATATTACGGTGAACTTACAGACGATTACGTGGTGGTAAGAACAAAGATAGATGAATTCGATTATCCCTTAGGAGACAAGAACGTCTTTACAAGATACGACGGAACGGGTGGCGTGAGGATCGACGGTTTCAAGAAGTTTCTCTTCGCGATGAGATTTGGTGATGTAAACTTGATACTGAGTGAGTACTTAACGGATGAGAGCAGGATAATGTTTCATAGAAACATAATGGATAGGGTAAAGACGATAGCACCGTATTTGAGATACGATTTCGACCCATACGTTGCTGTGATAAACGGTAAGATATACTGGATAGTGGATGCATACACTGTGTTGGGAAGATTCCCATACTCAGACATCCATGACGATATAGCGTACATAAGAAACCCTGTAAAGGTCTTTATAGATGCCTACAATGGGAACGTGGAGTTTTACGTTGTCCAAAACGATGCCGTCTTAAAGACGCTTGAGAGGGCCTTTCCAATATTCAAAAGGGACATGCCAATCGAATTTAGAAAACACATAAGGTATCCAATAAATCTGTTTGAGATACAGGCTAAGGTTTATTCGATATACCACATGACGGAAGTTGAGGTCTTCTACAACAGAGAAGATGCTTGGGAGACTCCTCAAGAGGTATTTGAAAGATTTAGAATTGATATGGAGCCGTACTATGTGATTCTCAGCCTTGAAGATAACCCAGAATTTGTATTGATGCTTCCGTTTACACCAAAAGGTAGGGAAAACATGATAGCTTGGATGTGTGCGAGATGCGATGAAAATTACGGGGAGATAATAGTTTACGAGTTTCCAAAGGGTGAGCTTGTATATGGACCTATGCAGATAGAGGCAAGGATAGATCAGGATCCCGAAATTTCTAAGCTCTTCACACTCTGGGGTCAGGTTGGATCGAGGATAATAAGAGGAAACCTCCTCGTGATACCGATTGAGAACAACGTGATCTATGTTGAACCGATATATCTGAAGGCTGAGAAGTCGCACATACCGGAACTCAGGGGTGTCATACTCGCTTACAACGATTTCATCATCATGAAATCGACGCTTGAATCTTCGATTAAGGCCGTGCTTGGTGAGAGGAAGATTGAGAGAAAGCCCGAAACCCTCAAAGATTTGGTTAAAGTTGCTGTCGAGTATTACAACAAAGCCTTGGAAAGTGTTAAAAGAGGGAATTGGAGTGCGTTTGGAGACTATTTGAGAAGGTTGGGTGAGACACTGGAAAGGTTAAACGAGAGTGTAAGATGAGGATCGTGATATTTGGATCGACGCTCGTTGGAGTGATGGGTGTCGCAATACTCTCTCCTGCGTTTCCAGAGGTTCAAGATGCATTGAACATAAACGAGTTTCAAGTGGGTTTGCTCATAACGGCATTCACACTCCCAGGAATATTCTTTGCGCCACTCATGGGCTATTTGGCTGACAAATTTGGAAGAAGGGAAATCTTAACGTTTTCGCTTTTAACGTTCGGGTTCTCTGGATTCCTATGTCCATTTGTAGATTACAAAGCTATGCTGATCTTGAGGTTTCTTCAAGGTGTTGGGGGTTCAGCTTTAACTTCTTTGGCAGTTACACTCATCGGAGATCTCTTTGATGGGATTGAAAGGGTTAAGATGTTGGGATACAATGCAAGCATTTTAAGCATAGGTTTGGCTCTTTACCCACTCTTAGGTGGCTTTTTAGCTGAGATAGATTGGCGTTTACCGTTCTTTTCATTTTTGATCTCAATTCCGATAGGTATACTTTCAATTAAGTTGACTTCTGTAAGAACTTCCAGGAAATTTAAAGTCGAGCTTAGTGGGGAATTGTTCATGGCTTTTGTTCTCGGATGTATTGTATTCATAATGACGTACGGTGTGTTCTATCTGCACATACCCATGACACTCGAAGAAAAGTTTCAAGCGGGACCAATTTTAAGGGGATTCGTTCAATCTTCGACGCTATTAATTACAGCAATCGTGGCATCCAACATCGGAACGTTTGTTAGTAGACTTGGAACACGTAAGACAATAAGTTTGGGTTTCTTCAGTTATGGAACATCTCTGGCGTTGATTCCACTTTCACCGAACGTTGCTGTTTTCACAGTTTCAACCATGATATACGGATTGGGTCATGGAACTGTTCTACCTGCCTTACAGAACCTCATAGTTGAGAGGACATCTGTCGAGAGCAGAGCGACTATCATGACAATTTACGGTTCCATGATAAGGATCGGACAAACTATTGGACCGATATTAACGACCTCAATTGGAAACAGCTACCTTTTCGCATCGATCTTGGCATTTCTACTTTCGGTCGTAACGTTTAAAACAAACTCTCAACATCTCTAATAGGCTTACCTGCCTTCGTCTGCGGTGCCAGATAATCTAAGAACCTTCCAAATTGAATCCCATACAACTTAAACGTTACCTTGATAGGTGAAAGTATGGCATCGGCATCTGCGAAGTTAACCTTCCCTATGTAAGCTGTCTGCTTGTTAAGATAAATTGTTACTTCGTTGTCGTATCTACCCTTCATCAGTTCGTTTCTTGCGGTGTCAAGTATCCTCTGTCTTCTGAGCAAATCTCTGAACTTCTTAAGATCCCAAGCTTTTGCTCTAAGTCTTTCACCTTCGATCTGTATCTCCGCATCTGGGAAGATGTTTCTTACAGATTGGACAACCTTTTCTGGATCTTCAGTTGGGTTGACCGTCGTTTCTATCTCGATCTCAACTCTCCTTGCAAGATAATTAAGCAACTCCCTAACTTTTTCCTTAAAATCTTCCAAGCTTGATCTGTTCTCTATTGTAAAATCTGCAATCTCCATAGCCTTCGCCAAGTTCCAAGACAACTCCTTCTTGTCCCTCTCTCTTAACTCATCCAAACTCTTGACATCGTCAGATCTCTTTCTCTTAAGAGCCCTTTGAAACCTTAAATCTATAGGTGAGTCGATGGCTATAAGTATGAAGTCCTTGAACTCTTTCTTAAAGGCTTCAACTTCACAGATCCCCCTAATTCCATCTACAACTACGACACCAATATCTTTCCCCTTTTCCCTTATCAGGGGTATGCATCTCTTTGCAATCGCATCCATCCCCTCTTTCTCTCTAATTTCACTTGCAATCTTAACGAGGTCTTTAAGAGGTAGATTTCTCCTTTTCGCCTCCTCCCTGACGACATCTCCCATGCATACGACCGAGATACCCAAATCTTTGGCTACGTTGGACGCCGTCGTTTTACCGCTCAAAGGTAATCCCACGAACGCTATAACTCTCATACTTAAAGGTAATAGAC
>CAZUUE010000076.1:0-5033 GCA_964623695.1 uncultured archaeon | reverse complement strand
TCCGAAGAGAAACGTTGCTGCAAATCTCAGCTTAGAGAATCTCGCAAGGTTCGTTCAACTATGTAGAGAATTCTTGAAAGATCCATCGATAGATTTCTTTAAGCCTAAGGATGTTGCCGTAAGCGAAGAAACTTTGAAGAGAGAGCTTGAGGATAGAGTCGTTGTGGTTGTGGAGTTTGAGAGGCCAAACGTTGTCGAGGACAACATCTATCCTCAACTTGAAAAAGCCTGTAAGGTCATTTTAAATAACATGAGAGAATTTCATCCGTTGAGGTATGGATACACCGTTGGTGAGAAGTGTTACGTTGTATTCGAGTTTGGTGTAAGAGAACTTTCAAAGACGTACAAACACATGGGTCCGGTGTTTGAAGATGAGGAAAATGTTGAAAGGTTTTTGAAAAAGAACGAAAGAGTGTTTATAGAGGGTGGAAGGTTTTGGGCTTTGAGAGAGAGGAAATTTTTGAAAGCGAGTGAAGCTTTACCTTTTGTTATAGAGAGGAATTGGATGGGTATGGGAAAGGATGTTGGAAGAGTTCTCAAAGAGAGCTTCAAAGTTTATGAGGGTATCGATATATTAAAGATTGAGGATGCTGAGCTTAGAAAGAAGTTAACGGAGATTTTAACAGTTATATGTCCAAGTTCTTAACGTCCCTTGCATGGTTCATTATGAACTCCCTTCTCGCTTCGACATCTTCACCCATCAAAATCTTAAACATCCTTTCGGCCATCAAAGCATCCTCAATCGTGACTCTAACGAGTTTTCTCTTTTTTGGATTCATTGTAGTTTCCCACAACTGTTCTGGATTCATCTCCCCCAACCCCTTAAACCTTTGAACTTCTACTTTTCCAATCTTCTTGATTAGATCTCTGAGTTCTCTCTCGGAATAAACGTAGTAAACTTTGTTATCCTTTTTAACTCTGTAAAGCGGAGGTAAAGCTATGTAAATCATTCCATGCTCGATTAAAGGTCTCATGTATCTATAAAAGAAAGTTAAGAGCAGAGTCCTTATGTGTGCTCCATCGATGTCGGCATCGGTCATTATTATGATCTTTTTGTATCTGACCTTTGAAACGTCGAAGTCCTTACCTATTCCACCTCCTATCGCCGATGATATCGCTTTGATCTCATCGTTCTTCAAAGCCTTTAAAATTCCAGATTTTTCAACATTTATTATCTTACCCCTTATCGGTAAAACAGCTTGAAAAGTTCTGTCTCTCGCCTGCTTGGCTGAACCTCCTGCCGATTCCCCTTCAACTATGAAAAGCTCTCTTTCACCCTTTGAAGAGCAATCTGCAAGTTTTCCTGGTAACGTAAGTGAAACCTTCTTCTTTAAGATCTCTTTAGTTCTCTTTGCCATCTCTCTAGCCTTCATTGAAAGCATGCACTTCTCTATTATCTTGTAAGCATCGTTCGGATTGTTTTCAAGCCATCTTAAGAATTCTTTGTACGTTAAGGATTCTACAACCTTTCTGACTTCACTGTTCGTAAGCTTAGTTTTTGTTTGTCCTTCAAACTGGGGATCTGGGATCTTAACGCTTAGAATTGCTGTAAGTCCTTCTCTGACATCCACACCACTTATAGATCTAAATTTCTTAACGTTCTTCTTTCCATATTCATTTATAGCCCTGGTAAGACCTGCCCTGAATCCTGAAAGATGAGTTCCCTCGGTTGTGTGTATGTTGTTTGCAAATGCGAATATGTTTTCAAACTCTTCGTTCGTGAATTGAAAAGCGATCTCAACGACTATACCTCTCTTTTCACCAAATATGTAAACGACATCCGAGATAACCTTTCTACCCTTATTCAAGTAGTTTAAAAATCCGATTATGCCCTCTTTAGAATAAAAAACATCGCATCTACCTTTTCTCTCATCTATCAGTTTTATCCTCAAATCTTTATTCAAGAATGCCAGTTCTCTCAATCTTTCTGCAACGAGATCGTAATCGAAATCCTTTACCTCAAATATTTCTGGATCCGGCTTAAATTTAATCTTTGTTCCAGTATCTTCCGCCTTTCCAACAACCTTGAGTTGTGTGACTGGTTTTCCTCTTTCGTACCGTTGATGGTAAACTTTACCGTCTCTTTTAACCCAGACTTCAAGCCATTCGGATAGTGCATTCACAACGGATAAACCGACACCGTGCAAACCACCTGAAACCTTGTACGCCTTCTTGCTAAACTTACCGCCAGCATGAAGCTTTGTCATCACTATCTCCAATGCTGATCTTTTAAATGTTGGGTGTTCTTCAACTGGGATACCCCTTCCGTTATCCTCTACGCTTGCAGATCCATCCTTGTGAAGTCTAACCGTTATCTCAGTGCAGTAACCAGCTAGAGCTTCATCTATGCTGTTGTCAACTATCTCCCATAAGAGGTGGTGAAACCCCTTTGATCCAGTGCTTCCTATATACATGCCTGGTCTTCTTCTTACCGCTTGGATGTCATCGAGAACCTCTATGGTTTCAGATGTGTAATCCATAGTGTCTCAACTGAATCGTTATGGATTATAAAGCTTTTTAGCCAAATACACTCTCAAAATCTTCTCCTCCATAGAACAACTCCTGAATACCATCGTATATATCGTCCATGCCGTATCCAGTCATCGATGAGACGGGTATGAGTGGTCTGAAGAATCCAGAATCTTTTAACATTAAAAAGAGATCTAAACTCAGTGTTCTTTCCGTAATCAAATCTTTATAAAGCTCCTCTGGATTTGTACTCCACTTCAAAATCCTGTCAATTTCCTCTTCGTTTAAGACATCAGACTTCGCTAGAACTTGTATCTGCGGTAAGTTCAATCTAAAAACAGTTGATGATGCCATGAATACGAGTGAAACAAAACCCGATGGATTCTTTGAAATTATAGGATCGAACAGGTAGACCATGACACCCTTCTCTTTACCGAAGCAATTAATCACGACTTCTCCGCTACTTCTCAGAGTGAAAAGCTCCATTTGTCCTGGTGTATCAACCAGAACAAGGTTTGCATCAAAGAGTTCAATCTCATCTTTAATTTCATTTGCAATTGTTCCGACCAGATCTGCACATATTATCTGTGCACCGTTTGGTCCAACTCGATACTTTTCCATTATACCTTCCAGCGTAAACCAATCTCTGACGTCTACATCTGGATCGTATGGAAGCTCATCGACACCTGGATCTAGGTTCACAATTATGTGATTGATCCTCTTCATATCTAAGTAATCTGAGAAAGCCTTTGTCATGTGTGTCTTTCCACTCCCAGCAGTTCCTACAAAGTAAACAAACGTCTCCACAAATCAACGCGTCAAAATCGATATTTGATCTTTCCCCTACAACACTTATATATCTCTCTAAGCATGAAGAGTTATGTTTCAGCTCTTTAGGAGGGATGTTTTAAAGTGTTTGAATGTAGATAGTAGGTTTGTTAAAGAGAGCGATCATGCAGATTTAACGTGCACGATAGCCTTTAAGATCGCTAAGGAACAGAAGAGAATTCCAAATGAAGTTGCAAACGAAATTGTAGAAAGACTTGAGCCGATTGGATACATAGGAAAGATCGAGATAGTTAACGGTTACATAAACTTCTTCGTCAGTGATGAATTCTTAGAAGACACCGTGAATACTATATTAGATGTAGATGAAAATTACGGTTCGTTGAAGTTGAATGGTAAGGTTTTGATTGAACATACCTCCGCAAACCCAGACGGCCCCTTGCATATAGGACACATGAGAAATGCTATAATAGGTGATACACTTGCGAGAGTTTTTAAGATGGCTGGCTTCGATGTAAAAACGCATTACTATGTGAACGACATGGGCAGGCAGGTAGCAATAGCTGTTTTAGGATACAGAAAGTTTGGATTGGATGAAAGAAAGAAGCCAGATCATGCGGTGGTTGAGGCTTACATCAAGGCTAACAGAGAGATCGAAATGAATCCTGAGCTTGAAAGAGAGGTTGAGAAACTCATGATGGATTACGAGGACGGAAAAGAAGAAGTTATTAACGACTTTAGGTATGTCGTTTCAAGGGCTCTCGATGGGATAAAGAGAACGTTAAATGAGTTAAACGTTTTTCACGATGAATACGTTTGGGAATCTGAGTTTTTGAGAAGAGGATACGTTGATGAAATTTTTAATATGCTTAAAAGAAGAGAGTTGTTGAGAAAGAATGGAGCTTGGTATGTGGAGCTCGATAGACCCGTAATCTTAAAAAGAGAGAACGGTACAACCCTGTACATAACGAGGGATCTGGCTTATCATCTTTGGAAGAGTAAGAACTTTGAAAGGTTTATAAATGTACTTGGGGCAGATCACAAGCTTTACGGAAGAGAGTTGAGTGATGTTTTGAAGCTTGTCGATCTAAAGCCACCAGAAATAATCTTCTTTGAATTCGTTTCCCTTCCTGAAGGATCGATGAGCACGAGGAAAGGAAAATTTGTATCTGCGGACGATCTGATTTTCAGAGTTTACGAGGAAGCCATGAAAATTGTTGAAGATAGGGAATTTGATAAGGTGGAGAAGGAAAAGATAGCCAAAGCGGTAGCAGTTGGGGCGATAAGATTTGACTTTGTTAAGATCTCTCCAGAAAAACCCATGGTTTTTGACTGGAAGAAGGCTTTAGATTTTGAAAGACAAACGGCGAGCTATGTTCAGTACAGCCATGCAAGGTGTTGTTCGATCTTAAGGAAAGCGATCAAATCTGGAATGCCGGATATAGATTTTAAGCCTGAGATATGCACCAAAGTTGAGAGAGATCTAATCGTAACATTATCAAAATTTCCCTGCGTGATTGAGAGGGTTGTGAATGAGCTCAAGCCAAATTACATCGCTGAATATCTACTGAACGTTGCAAACATGTTTAACGAATTTTACAGGGAGCATAGAGTCTTGGATGAAGATTCTGAAGTTAGAATGCATAGATTGGCCATAGTCGATAGCGTTAGGATAGTTCTCAGGAACGGTCTTGAGCTTTTAGGAATCGAAGCTCTTGAGAGGATGTGACCTCCTCCCCCGACTAAAGTCGGGGGCTTCCACCGTGAAGCTGGGGAGG
>CAZUUE010000075.1:0-5034 GCA_964623695.1 uncultured archaeon | reverse complement strand
TTCACACGGTCAGTCTCTAAATTTGTATTTCAGAGTTAAATGCCAAACTTTTCCATCTACTGTAAAGGGCGAAGCTTGGATCGATTTTGTCATCTACCGTTTAGGGCAGGAGAAGTTCGGAGCGATAGCTTAAAATACAACGTATCAAAAGGTGGGCATGCATTACACCTTGATACCGTTTGCGGTTGCAGTCGTTTTTATTCTGATAGACAGTTACAGAAGAAACAGGGTGATCGGATTTCTGGGATATCTATCGATAATTATCGGTCACATCATGTTCGTTCTATCTTTCTTGAGAGACGATTTCACGTTAAAAGAGGTTTTCACGCACTCTTCAAGGTTTCTCGATCCTATATACAAGTTGTCTGCATCTTGGGCCGGGAGTGGGGGTTTTATAATATGGTGGCTCTTGATCTTCACGATCTTAACGATTTCTTACAGGATAAAATCGAATGTTCGCATACATCACAACCTGATGATCCTAGGACTTTTATTTACGGCAATTCTAAACGGAGCATTTGATAGCTTGGATTTCATCCCAAAGAACGGATTGGGACTTAATCCACTTTTAAAGAGCTTCTGGATGCTCTTCCATCCACCCGCATGCTTCATAGGATACGCACTCGGTTTGTTTATAGCAATCGATGTCCTGCTTAACAGAGAGAACAGATTTCTAATTGGGCTCACTTGGTTATTCGTAACACTTGCAAACGTCCTTGGAGGTATCTGGTCGTACTTCACACTCGGATGGGGTGGTTACTGGGCGTGGGATCCAGTTGAAACTGGTTTACTTCTACCGTGGTTGAGTTTGACGGCAAGCTTTCACAATTTGAAACTTAGGAGAAGTCTTATATCTCTAACGGGTTTCTCAGTTGCATTCGCTGGATTCGTTACGAGGGGCGGAATCTCACCTTTACACGGATTTGCCGTTAATCCGTCGTGTTTCGCGATAATCGTCTTGGGAATCCCTTTCCTCATAAAAGCCTTTAAAGACTGGAAGTTCGATTCTGTAAATCCAATGAGTATCGCAACTTATTCTTTAATTGGAATTTACATCGTCTGTTTCTTAGGACTGATCTACCAGTTCTTTGGAAAAGTTAATGTGGATTATTACAACTTTGCAAACCTACCGTTTGTATTGATCTTTTTGTCAGTTTTACCTATGTGCGAATTGAAGGAGTATCGTAGATACCTTAAATATCTGATACCAGTATATTTATTTTCGATTTTAATTATGATCTTGACCTATCTTAAACATACGATCTGGTGTAAGGATGCACCGATGCACGTAAACGTGGCCGTTTCCTTGATCTTACCGATTTCTATCTTCAGCTTTGCTTCAATCTTGAGGTTGAGGAGAGTCGAGCTCAAGATCCTTCACTTGTCGATATCCCTAATTGTAATAGCAACGTGTATCAGCTGGCCTTACGCTTACTATTCGAAATACGAGCCTGTGTTTGTCGATAGGTATGGAACGTATGTGGATGGTTCTTACATCAGGTTCATTTCAAAAGAGTTCTACATGAAAGAAGAGGAGAGCTTAGAAATTGTGAAGATGAAGTTTGGAGATGGATATCTTGAGAACAGGGTGAGGTTGGATTTGAACTGGCTCTTTAGTGGTAACGAATTCATATTCCCAGAACCAACCATCTTAAACGTTTGGCTCGATAACTATTACTTCGTTATACCCAAGTCGTTGGAGGTCTTCATGTTCACATGTAAACGTTTATATGAGAGAAACGAAACGTTTGCACTGATGGTGATATCTCATGTTACAGGGTTTGAATATGAGAAGTTGATTGAAGATGTTAAGATGTGGAAGCCAAGCGATGGGGTAATGCTTGTTTACAAGAAGATACCTTTAGTGAACCTCCTTTGGATAGCGTGTTCGATGATGTTGATAGGTGAAACAATTTCTCTGATGAGGTGGAGAAGATGATAGTGGTTTTGATGCTTTTGGATCTTGCAACTGTGATCTATTCGATCCTCTTCGGTTACTATCCAAACGTAACACTCTTCGATGCTACGTGTTACAGAATACTCTACATCCACGTTCCACTCGCATGGAACATGTACTTCGCATTCACGCTGACCTTCGCATTCAGTCTGGCATACTTGATTAAGACTGATGAGAGGTTTGATTACGTCGCGTTTTGCTCCGCAGTTTTAGGAGTTATCTATGGCGTAGGAGCAATCGTTAGCGGTATGCTGTGGGCAAATGAGGTTTGGGGTGCTTACTGGAGTTGGGATCCGAGGCAGACAACGACTTTAACTGCTCTCTTGGCTTACGTCGGTTACTTGGCTTTAAGATCGTCGATATCCGAGATAGAAAGGGCGAGAAATGTATCCTCTGTTTTTGGAACCTCTGCGTACATAACGATACCTTTAAGCTACGTTTCAGGTGTAACGTTCAGATCCTTGCATACCCAGCTACCTCAGCAACCCTTAAGCTTTGAAGCTCACATGCTTCTCATGATAAGAGTTTTGACATCGTTCGTTCTTTTCTTAGCCTTTCTTAGGTTTTATTATAGGAGAGTTTCTAAGACTTCTCGCTCTGTTGAGAGTTAAGAATTGTTAGTCAGTTTTATCTTCTTGAATGAATTAACCTATATCTATTATTTTAAATACAATGGTCTAAATGCTTTATCTCTATATTACTCAATTGATCTCGTTCGATGTTTTATAAACCATCATTAATTTTCAATAAAACTTAATTATTGAAGTTCAGCGGATGTTTGCATTTATGAGCGAAGGCCTTAAGACACATCAACCTCAACTTTCAGGTTCATCGGGGGCATATCATTGGTCTTGTCTCCTTTTGGGGGATAACTTCACTCCTTCACGGGAGAAAAAACACCACATCCTTAGTCTGAATCAACTTCTCACATAAGGTTTTGACGCTTTAGTCACAGAATATATATGTATTATATTCAAAAAATGTAGATATATTATGTCACAAATGTTCACCAAAATTGAAACTGTTTCGCAAGGCAAGATCACCGTTAAGTTGTTACTTCGGTTAACATTCAGTCATCTGACTGATGTATTGTCGTGCATGATTTAAATGCTCAATGTCAAATCGTTACAATCTATCTGTAATGTTTCTGAAAAAACATGATAACCGACGAAAAATGTAATTAACCAAACGTAAATCTGGAAGCATGTATTGGGGTGTTTACGTTTCACTCGCAATTTACATCTTAATATTGGCTTTGGTTTTCTTGATTGTAAGGAGGGGGTTGCATGAATAGGCTTGTACCTATCTTAGCCCTGACAGTCGCGTTTGGACTTGTAGGCTTCCTAACGTTAAATTCAACTGGATACATGACTGTATCTGATCTTAAGAACGTTAAGAATGTAAAGAGAGTCGTTGTAATGGGAAACGTCACAAAGGGTAGTGTTCATTTTAAGGATAGGTTAGAATTCAAGATAAATGATGGGATTTGGGAGGTGAAGGTGATCTATCCAAGCTACGTTAGACTAGATAATGTGAGCGGTTACGGAAAGGTTGTCGTTGATGGTATATACTATCCAGAGAATAAAACGATAGTTGCAAGTAGGATCGAATCGAAGTGTCCATCGAAGGAGGTGATCGAAGCGTACAAGGTGGGCGAATGATAGAGCTCGTGAACGTGTGGAAGAGGTTTAGGGATTGGGTTCTTAGAGGAGTGAATCTGAAGATTGAAGGTAACGGTCTCTTTGCAATACTTGGCGATAACGGGAGTGGAAAAACTACACTTTTAAAGATCATGTGCGGTCTTACAAGACCCAGCAGAGGTATCGTGAGGTTGTTCGGTGCAGATTTAAAAGACAAGAGTTACAAGAGATTTGTTGGAGTTTTGCTTCATGAGAACGTGCTCTATGAAGAGCTTACGGTGAAAGAAAATTTGGAGTTTTATGCCAAAGTTTACGGTTGTTACAGTGATCTATCCAGAAAACTATCAAGGAGGATGGGGTTGGATGAATACATGGATGTTAGAGTTAAAGATCTGTCTTTTGGATGGAGGAAGAGAGCAAACTTGGTTAGAGCTTTATTAAACGATCCAAAGATAATTTTACTAGACGAGCCCTTTTCTGGTTTAGATGAGCATGCAAGGGAGGACGTTTGTAACGTTTTGAAAGATCTTTCAAAGGATAAAATGGTTGTATTTACGACACCGATAAATCCCGAAATAGATTGCAAAGTCTTTAGGCTTGAAAACGGTGTTCTTTATGCTTGAAATAATCGTAAAAGATTTGAAGGTTGAGATCAGGAGAAGATTTGAGGTTTTGGCATCTCTATCGTTTGTCCTGATCTCATCGTTACTGATTGCACAAGCTGGTTTAGTGTCAAAGAGCATAATATATCCAGCATTCTTCATTGTAGTAATCTTTTTAGCTGTATTCACATCAACAACGTCTTTTTTAAGAGAGATGGACTCTAAAACAATATATGGTTTAAAACTCTTACCTATTCATCCGTATACGGTATTTCTTGCCAAGTCTTTGTTTACTTTCCTTTTAATAGTGTTCCAAGGATTTTTAGAGATGATATTCCTTGCCATCTTCTCAAACGACTTCGGTTTGTTTGGTCTGACACCCATATTTTTGATATTTTCGTTTTACATAGCTGTTATCTCATCGTTCTCATCCGCGTTGGTTATGTATTCGGAGGGAAGAGGTTTTCTGATCCCGATGTTGATATTCATCTTTACATCTCCAGTTCTGATACCTTTGTTAAGGCTCGATCTATTTACCTTGATCCTTGAAACTTTATCTGTGAGTCTTGCTATGGTTTCTCTCTCTCCTTACATACTTGAAGATTGATTGCAACGAGCATTAAACGGAGCATCATAACGGGATCGAGTAAAGGTAGAAGCTCGTAGAAATTTATTGAACTTCCACCCAAACCTTCATCCCCCGATTTTGCGACGGGAACCCGGCTTACCCCGCTTAGCGAGTTCACCGAACACCCGTCGGGATTACCCTTCGCTCCACCTCACATAGCTCATCGACTTCATAGCTAAGGCTCATCTCCGAACTGTATTTATATCA
>CAZUUE010000074.1:0-5099 GCA_964623695.1 uncultured archaeon | reverse complement strand
TGTTGCTTGCAAAACCTCGCTCTTCACAGTAGTTCCGAAAGTTGGCAATTAGGTTAACCTAAATGGGGTTGAAAATTTTTATTTGATTTTGAAATTTTTCTCTGAATTTTTATCTGATTGCCAAATATTCCACTTTCGGAACTACTGTGAAGGGCGGGGAGGAGGTCAGAAGTCCTCAGTAGCAACAGTTAAATTTTGGTTTTCGAAGGATGAATCATGGATTTCGTAATAGTTAGCGTTGGTAACGAGCTTCTCAGTGGTGACATAACGAATACGAATGCAACGTACATAGCGAGGAGATTAACCAGGAGAGGTCACAGGATAGTTAGGATCATCGTAGTTCCAGATGAGTCCGATGCTATTGCGAGTGAAGTGAAGAGAGCTTTAAGTCTTTCGGAGTTCGTCATAGTTACGGGTGGATTGGGTGCAACTCACGACGACGTTACGACTGAGGGGATTGCAAAGGCTTTGAACAGAAACTTGATACTAAATGAGGAAGTTTACATCAAACTTAAGAAGAGGTTTCCGAATGCAAGCGATGTTGCTTTAAGAAAGGTTTGCACATTTCCGGAGAACTCCGAGGTTATAGATAACGATGTCGGTGTGGCTCCAGGGTACATCATAGAAAACGTGCTTGTTATGCCAGGTGTCCCGGCGGAGATGGAAGATGTATTTGAGAAGGTTTTGCCAAGGTTCGGTGAGAGCAAATATTACGAAGAGACTCTTAAGGTTGAGCTTAGGGAGAGCGAGATGTTGAGGGAGTTGAACACGGTTGTAAAAGAGTTTAAGGACGTTCAAATTGGGTCGTATCCAAAGGAAAAGCATGTTTTGGTTAAGTTTTCTGGTAGCAACAGGGAAAGGGTTAAAATGGCTAAGAAGAGGTTAATCGATCTTTTGGGATTATGAAGCCGTTCGTCTTCATAAACGTCGCTTCGAGCGTCGATGGAAAGATAAGCAACGATAAGAGGGTTCAGCTTAGGATATCTTGTGATGAGGATTTAAGGAGAGTGGATGAACTCAGAGCGAAGAGTGATGCGATAATGGTCGGAATTGGAACCGTTTTGTCAGATAATCCAAGCTTAACTGTCAAGAGTCATGAACTCAGAATTGCTAGGCTTAGGGCTGGAAAGGATCCAAATCCGATCAGAATTGTAGTTGACAGTAGATGTAGAATTCCTTTGAATGCGAAGGTTCTCGATGGTTCAGCAAGAACGATCGTTGCAGTGTCTAAGAGTGCGGGTGCGGAGAAAGTTGAGAAACTTAAAAAGATATGCGAAGTTTTTGTTTCTGGTGAGCGTAAGGTTAACCTTAAGGCTTTAATGAATCACCTGTATTGTATTGGTATCAGGACGCTGATGGTTGAAGGTGGTGCGACGTTAAATTGGGCTCTACTTAAGGAGGGATTGGTGGATGAGATCTACGTCTATTACGGAAATCTCATAATTGGAGGTGCAAATGCACCGACCGTTGTGGATGGAGAGAGCTTTAAAGAGCCGATAAGACTTAAACTTGTAGGATTTGAGAGAGTTGGAGATGGAATACTTGCGAGATGGAGGCTGATGCAGAATGAGGAGATTAAGCGATGAGGTGTTTCACGAACTACCAGAGAGGTTGGAAAGGATACTTAACAATGTCGAGATAAGTATGTCTATGTTTAAAGACAGTTTTGATTGGAAAGAACTTCCAAAACCGAAAATTCGCAAAGCTTTCGGTGTAGATGGTAGCAGGAGCATAGAGAGGAGGAGTGGTGTTGTTGTTTATGTCGTTTCAAGCGTAGGTATTGGTGACAGGATTCTTGAGCTTCACGACCTCTCGGTTATCGAACCTTTCAAGCATATTGAGAAGAGGGTTGAGATACACATGCAGACAAACGAAGCGAGGATAGGTATATTTGCAGACGGTCTCGTTATACTGGATGGCGCATTGAGTAACGTACTCTTCTTAATTAAAAAACCGAAGACATTTGAACTCTATCAAACTGAGGTACTCCAAAACTTAAACGATAAGAAATTGAAGATCATGAACGATTTTAGAAACGAGCTCGACGATTGGATCGAAAGCTTAAGGGAGGATGTCACGAGAGGTTTGTCTCAGAGAAGAACCCTTCTGAGTAGAGATAAAGACTACGATATGAAGATTTTACTTGAGTTCGTTGAATTCCTGCACTCTTACGATAGATTGCTTGAGAAACCAATCGTTACGATTGCCAAGAACGTTTACGAAAGTAGGCTTTCACATTTCCTCGAAAACTCTTACAGCGTGACGGATCAAACCCTAGTCGATCACATCGTTACGAAGGAGTTTGGATTTGAAAAGGCTGGATACTTTGAGTTCTCTTATGGAGAGATAGGAAGGTGTGACAGTAAGATTAAGGTTTTGGTGGAGGAGCTTGAATTAAGGAACTTGAAGAGGTTGAGGGTTCATCCGTGTTACATCAGATTGAGGGATTACGGAAACGTTTATCTGCTCGAATCTAACGTGAATCTAAAGGAGGTTTTACCAATCGTAATTGGACTTGAGACGGATGGATACGTCTTTCCGCTCATCCATGCACATAGATATGCTGAGATCAAGAGAAGGGAAATGAAGGCCATGATGGTGGCAGTTATGAATTCCTTAGCTGATAAACCAAAGTTTAGGATACTTCTTAAGCATCCGAGAGGACCCTTAGATGAGTTTTAATATATCTCCTATCATGCTCAAAGATCTCTCATCTCTAAAGAATGGATCTCCCAACACTACATGATCGCACACCTTCAGTATCTCCTTCACGCGTAAAACGAAACTTTCAAGATCTCCGGCTATCGCAAATTTATCGATCAAAAGATCTCTAAACCTTTCTATCTCCTTGGGTATTCTATCAAATATCTTTCTCTCAATTATAACACGTTTAAAATCAAGATTTGAGAAGTCAATACCATATCTGAACTCTCTCAAGAGTGCTCTGTTACAAGACACGATTGCACATGCTACGAGCAGATCCTTCTCAAATTCACTTGGAAGTATCAGAGATGGCGCAAACGCAACCTTGATTACATCCCTCTTTAAAAAACCGATCAACCATTTCAGGTGTTCTGGATGTGCGTGGTTGAAGAGAATACCATCCACGATCTTTGACGATTCAGATGTTATGATGGGGCTTGAACAACCACAGAACAAGAAATCTACGCGATCACGCAAAAACTTCAAGCAATCCAAAACGGCCTTCAAACCGCTACGACCTCTCAAACTCCCAGAACCTATACCCAAAGCAAACTCTGTATCTCTATGATCACTTGCAATCTTCTCAAAATATTTCAGTATCCTACTGCAACCTCTCTTAACCGTAACGACACCGAAACCAACGAAAGAAACGTAATCTGCAATCAGATCCGCAATGTAAAACGGATCTTTAAAGAGAGGATTCTCACCTATCCAAATCGGAAGATCGAAGCTCTTTACTATCTTTAATATCTCCCTCTCTCCTATATCTCCATTGATGTTTAAGCCTAAAACCTTAGGTATCCCTTTCTTTCTAACCATTCGATCTGTGGATTTGTATATCTCCAGATTATGTCACACTTCTCATCCTGAAATGACCAGGGAACTATTATCACAATATCTCCTTCCCTTATCCATATCTTCTTCCTTAGCTTTCCTGGAATCCTACCAAGCCTCTCCTTCCCATCTTCGCACTTAACTTTAACGTGTCCACCACCAAGCATCGTCGTGACTATCCCAAACATCTCTCTCTTACTCTTATCTGGAAGCTTTACCCTTACAACCTCCTCCAGCCTCTCACCTCCCTTCGATTTTTACCCTAACATTTTCAATAATCTTGTTTAAATACTTTGCCACAGCCCTCTTTAGATCGAGAGGGTGTAGGTTACCTGATTTAAAGTCATCTAAAAGTTTTTCTGGACTTTCATATACAACATCACCACCGTACTTCGTATCCCTCTCAACTTTGAGCTCGTTGAAACGTGGAAATATGTGATATATGGCGATCTGAATTACGGGGTTGTTCACATCTCTCGCCGGACAGTAAGCCTTAAGAATCTTCTTTTCCACAACATCAGCAGAATCCCTTACGGATACGTAGTTACCCTTCGATGAACTCATCTTCTCTCCATCCAGACCTAACAGTATGGGTGTGTGTAAGCATACAGGTGCCTTGTAGCCCAACTTTGGTAGGTTGTCCCTTGCGAGCATGTGGATTTTACGTTGATCTGTTCCTCCAACTGCCAAATCTACACCCAGATGAGCTATGTCCAAAGCCTGCATCAACGGATAGATCATCTGAGAAACCATCGGATCTTCCTTCCTTCTACTGATCTCATCCATGCTCCTCCTTGCTCTGTTCAAAGTTGTGATCCTTGCCATCTTCAAAACGTCCAAGATGTAATCTTCCTCAAGCTGATACTCACTCCCCAAGACGAACTTCACCTTTTTCTCATCCAAACCCAAAGCTACGAAAGCTTTCTTGTTGAACTTCGCAATTTCCTTTATCTCATCGAAATCACCCTTTTCATTCAGATAAGCATGAACGTCTGCTAAAAGAACTATTATCTCAAATCCAGCTCGCTGTAAGTCCATCAGCTTTTGAACGGTCATCATGTGACCGAGATGAATCTCTCCACTTGGCTCGTAACCTACGTAAGCTCTAGGCTTCTTCTTAGTCTCTAAAAGTTCCAGTAGTTCTTTCTCGGTAACTATCTCAACCGAATTCCTCTTGATCAGTCGTAGCTTGGACTCTAAATCCATAAACCTTGGGTAACGAGTATGTTTAAGAATGCTACGATGACATCAATCTTATCAGTTCTGAAATTTCTTTGGGTATCTTTTCGATCAACTTAAACAGACTTACGAACAAGAACTTATCGCACCTACCAGCCGACAGTATTAGATGGTATAGTTGAACTTTAAACTTCCCTTCGTCAATTTCATCGTTATATTTTTGACAAAGTCTTAGCAGATCGTTTGTAAGCTTATTTAAATCGATATCTAAGTCAATATCTAAGTCACGTATGAGGTTCATTATGAAGTCCTCAATTCGATTGTTGAAAATTATAGTCAAGTGCATAACGATCTAAACTTAAGGTTATTGAATATGCTAATTC